>JAQVFZ010000065.1 GCA_028697025.1 Candidatus Izemoplasmatales bacterium
CATTCACTCCACTGATATTCAAAAAGTAGGGGAAAGGGTATCTTTATCTTTTGACAAAGAAGATATCCATGTCATGCATAAATGAAGAGTTTAAGGGTTATGATCTGGCCATATGTCATCTGGCTTACGATCATTATCCTCATACCCAGTTTGTTCATCATCTTAGCGACGGTATCATCATTTCATATCTTCAATGATTATACTTTCCGTTTCACAACAGAATTCATTAGATTTTTAAGTGATCCAATCTTTTTGAACGCTTTCAAAAACAGCATTAAATACGCTGGTTTGACGACCATGATATGCTTATTGATTGGTTATCCGGTAGCTTATTTCTTTGCGAACATCAAAAGCAAGAATAAGACCTTGTATATCGCTTTGTTGATTGTTCCTATCTGGAGCAATATGATTGTCAGGATTATCGCTTGGGAAAATGTGTTTAAGCCGGTTTCCATCATCAATCTATTCAATTTGAGTTTCGATTTGATCGGTTATGATGTGGCGATTATTATCGCCATGGTTTCAATGTATCTGCCGTTCATGATTTTTCCGATTTACGCGGTTTTAGACAAGATGGACCATAAATTGATTGAAGCTGCACATGATTTGGGTGCCGGCGATTTTCAGACCTTTTATAAAGTCACTTTTCCGCTTTCCTTGGGCGGAATAGTGAGTGGAATCATCATGACGCTCCTCCCCGCGATGACGGCTTTCGCTTTACCGGAAAGAATCGGTGGCGGTAAAGTCATCTTGCTCGGCAATCTGATTGAAAAACAGATTTTCAGGGGTTCATTCAACATTGCGGCTACGGTATCTTTGGTAGTAATGATGGTAATGCTAGGGCTTTTCGCATTGATTGTCCACTTCGATAAGGAAGGTGAGACATTGTTATGAAAAAGAACTATTGGAGTTTATCATTCCAAGTTACGCTTACAGTCATTACCTTCGCAATCATTTACTTGCCGATATTGGTGATCTTATTGATGAGCATTCATGGCTCACAATATAATTTTGAAAAGTTTTCTTTTACCTTGAGATGGTATCAGGCCATCTTTACGGACCGTCAACTTGTGGACGCCATCATAGTGACACTACAAATAGCGACATTATCAACATTGCTGGCGACTACTTTTGGCACTTTGTTTGCGATTGGCATCCATAGTCTAAGAAAAAAAGGAAGACTCAGGATGATGGTTCTTAACAATATGCCGGTTGTCAATCCGGATATTGTCACAGGAATTCTTATGTTCATGATCTTCAGGTTCCTAAGGATCAGTTTCGGTTTTCCGACAATGCTTTTAGCTCATGTGTTCTTTTCAATCCCGTTTGTGATTTTAAGCGTTCTGCCGAAACTCAAACAACTTGATCCGAACATCTTCGACGCGGCACTTGATCTCGGCGCAACCAAATTCCAAGCTATCATCAAAGTCATCCTTCCGTCTATCAAGGTCGGCGTTATCGCCGGTGCCTTGATTGCCTTTACGATGAGCATTGATGATTTTATAATCAGTTACTTCATGAAGCAAGGTGAATTTCATAATGTCTCGACCTTGATTTATTCAAGGCTCGGAAAAAGACAAATCAGTCCCAACATCTTTGCCTATAACTCTTTGATTGTCTTCTTGACGATAGGCATTATGGTTACCTTCAATCGTTTGAATAGAAATCCGAAAAAAATAATGGAAAGGGAGAAAAAATGAGAAAGAAAATATTAATGACTTTAGTATTATTGGTTTTAAGTTTAGCAATAGTATCTTGCAGCAACAAACCAAAACTTTATGTTTTAAACTGGGGACAATACATGGATCTTGATTTAGTGGATGATTTTGAAAGAGAATTTGGCGTAAAAGTTGTTTATGAAGAAGTGGGATCCAATGAAGAAATGGAAATAAAATTAAAACAGGGAATCACTAAGTACGACATCATGATTCCTAGTGAATATATGATTGATAAACTATCATCGGAAAACCTCTTGTCACCAATAGATTATAGTTTGTTGACTAACTTGAATGAAGTTGAATTCTTTAGTGACGCAACGGTTCTTTATGAAGATGAAGACTTCGGCGATTATTTGATTCCTTATTTCTTCGGAACTGTCGGGGTAATGTATAACACTACTAACGAAGCGGTAAAAACCGCTGTGGAAGAACAAGGTTTCTGTGCTTTGTTTGATGAAGATAGTCCGTTTAAGATTGGTTTATATGATTCGCCAAGGGATACTGTAGGTGCAGCTTTGATGTGTTTGGGCTATTCGGTTAATTCAAATGTCGAATCCGAACTTCTAGAAGCACAAGAATTGCTTGAAGCGGTACTTGGACGTTCTTCGGAACTCACCCGTTTCGGTCAGGATGACCTAAAGGGTGACGTTGCCAGAGGCAATTTGGATTTAGCATTGGTTTATTCTGGCGATTACTTTGAAATGGTTTTTGAATATGAAGCGGAGGAAGAAGAAATCAATTTTGATTACTTCGCACCTAATCATACCAACATTTGGATTGATGCTTTTGTCATACCAATGGTAAGTGAAAATAAAGAATTAGCGCATAGTTTCATCAATTACTTCTTAGGCGTGGAAGTAGCCGCCGCCAATGCCGATTGGGTCGGATATACTCCTGTCATCAGAGAAGTATACGATATCATGGTCAATGACTATGGTTATGATTATGAAAATTACTATCCAGTACCAACTGGTTCAACAAGAGAAGTTTTCATGTATATCTCTGAAGCCCATGCCCAAGAGCTTAACATGATTTTAAGTACCGTCAGAAGCAATTAATCATCACAAATAAAAATCCTGTAAAAACAGTTTGAAGTTTTTACAGGATATTTTTTATTTAACTGAATAAATCGTCATCATCATCTTTATCTTTGACATCTTCGTAGTCAAAGACATTGTCTTGATTTTGATATTGTGACTGATATTGTGTTTGATAATAGGTTTGTTCAGTTGTTAAGTGAGGTTTTTTCGGAGTCAAGATTAAGCCAAGTAAAATACCGGTGATAAATCCGCCAAGATGGCCTAGAACGCTGATATTCGGCATCAAGATGGTAAATACCAAGTTGATGATTGTCAGGGTTCTAATGCTTTTGATGGTTTGATGAGGGAACCAGTTAGGTCTAGTGAATGTCAAAAGCAATAGTATACCCATAATACCGAACAAAGAACCGCTCGCTCCAATAGTCACAACCAGCGGGTCTCCCAATAACCAAATCAATAAAGAAGAACCAAGGCCGCTGACTAAATAGATGATCGAGAATTTTACACTGCCAAAGATTTTTTCAACGAAAACGCCGATATAATATAGAAAGTAAGTATTCATGAAGAAATGCAAGAAACTGCCGTGCAAAAACATCGCCATCAACAAGCGGTGATATTCCTGCCTTTCACTGACATAGGCAGGAACCAGACCGCCTAAACTCACTAGATTTTCAACACTAAAGCCGCCAGTAAATATCGTTACGAAGAACATAACGGTATTAATCAATATCAATGTGGCTGTCACTGGATGTTTCTTGAAAAATATTTTTAATAAATCTTCTATTTTTAACATAATTTTATTACCTCATAATTTCATATCACTTATAGATTATACATTTTTTTATGAGTTTTTTGAAATGATTTACTGAATTATTAGTGTTTTTCTTTAGAAATGAACAAAATTCAAATGTTTTATCGTATAATACTTCTAGAATGACTTCAATATAAGGATGGTGATATTTTTACATGAAGAAAATAGTCTTAATTTTTTTCTTGTTGGTTTTAAGTTTTGGATTTATCAGTTCCTTTAACGCTGATATGGGACCGAAACCGACAGCCACAATCAAGGTAATCGGTATCGAAGAACCGTATTATTTTGATATTTTATTCTATGTTGCTAATCATGAAATAGATGTTTTAACTGAAACCGAAGTAGCTGAACAAATCGAGTATTATTATTACGCAGATGAATATCCAGACATACTTAATGGCTATAAAGATAACGATAACTATGCTTCCTATACGCTTTACAGGGACATCCCTCATGGTGTCAGTAATCCTTCGCCCAACACTTTTTTCTTGGGTTATGCTTATCCACCTCAAGAATTCAAGATTGCTTTGGTCATGGAAAGTGGTGAAGTGTTAATCTCTGACATCATCAAGAGAGATTTGTTCACGGCTGAGTTTGTTTATGATTTGACTGATTATGATATATCTAGTGAGCAGCCGGTATTGATTGACGGAGTCAACGTCTATCAGACCGGTAGTGATTATGTGAGAGAGATTATTCCTTGGAAAAATATTGTTCTGCAATTTGTCTTGACTGTCTTTTTTACGCTTTTGATTGAAGTGGGTTTACTAGCTTTGATGATGTATAAACTTAAAAATTCTTATAAGTTGGTATTGATAGTCAACGTCATTACTCAATCAATTCTTCATATTTCGCTGATATTGGGTACTTTATTCGCATCGCTGTTTGGCTTCATTGGCGTATTCGTCATCGGCGAGTTGATTGTCTTTATTTTGGAGATTATTCTTTATGCTAAGTTTTTGAAAGAACAATCCAAACTAAGAGCAATTCTTTATGCTTTTTTGGCAAATATCGCCAGCTTGGTGATAGGTTTGTTTGCGATTGATTTGGTAAGTAAACTATTTTAATATTTATATTTTTATGGTTTTTTAGATTATGAGGTGTCAGTTATGGCATTATTCGAAACTATTAAGTATAAAGTTATATTTAAAATCAAAAACATAGAGATAAGAGAATACGAAGATATTCTTTTAGCCAGTACCAAGACCATCCTGAATGAGAATCAAGATAGTGGTTTTAACAATGTCTTTGACTATATATCTGGAAAGAACCAAGAAAAGGCAAAAATATCGATGACTACTCCGGTTGTTACTTATAAAGATGATGATAAATTAGTTACTGGTTTTTATGTACCATCTAAATACAACAAAGATTCAGTTCCTAAACCTTTAGAAAAAGAAGTGTTTATCAACGAGTTAAAGAAATCATTATATGGAGTGATTCGTTTTAAAGGAAGTTGGACTGAAAAGAATTTTGATAAGTATGATCAAATACTAGTAGATTATCTATTAAACAAAAATTACGAGATATTCTCAGCTAGATTGATTTTGAGGTATCAACCGCCATTTATCCCAGGAATATTAAGAAGAAATGAAATTGCATACCAGGTACGATAAAATAAACCTTGAGGTCTATCCGTGTTTTTATAAAAATAGGAAAAATTGGTTTTGGCCTTAAAATTTTTATATTATTATATAATTGTATTTGAGAAAAACACTAAACTTTACAACTGGATGGATGTGTATCATGAAGCAAATTGAAGTTGTTGCCGCAGTCATTATAAATAAACACAATCAAATTTTTTGCGCTAGAAGAAAGAACGACGGGCCATTGGCATTAAAATGGGAGTTTCCGGGCGGGAAAATTGAACAAGGCGAGTCACTTGAAGATGCCTTGATAAGGGAAATAAAAGAAGAATTTTCCACGACTATAAAGGTAAAAGATTTTATTATGACAGTTAATCATCAATATGAAAAGTTCCATTTGACCATGCACGCCTTTTACGCTGAAGTGATAGAAGGAACCTTGACTTTAAATGAACATACTGATTCAAAATGGCTAAAAAGAGAGCAACTTTTTACTCTGGACTGGGCTGCAGCGGATTTGCCTATAGTTAGAAAACTATAGGCATTATTTGCTATGGAGGTAGTAATTGGATAAGCAGTATTTCTATGAACCAAGTTTAATAACAAATCAAAATTCTACTAATTTTTACGAAGAATTAAGTCAAAGTTTGAACGCTTGCAAAAGGTTCTATTTTTCAGTGGCATTTATAAATTACTCTGGCTTGCAATTACTATTAGATGTTTTTAAAAAACTTGATAATAATGATGTATGTGGAAAAATTATTACTTCCACTTATTTGAATTTTACAGATGTTAAGTCTCTTCGTAAACTATCAGAGTTTAGTAATATCGAAACAAAAATATATATAGCAGATAGATATAAAGGGTTTCATACCAAAGGATACATTTTTGAATATGATGATTACTATAAAATAATCGTAGGCTCATCAAATATTACTCAATCAGCATTGAAAACTAATGTTGAATGGAATGTAAAATATATAACTAAAAATAAAACAGAAGGTTTTGCGATTGAGATAATTAAGGAATTTAATGATTTGTGGGATTTGACTTCAGAAATTAATGAAGACTTTTTAACTCAATATGAAAGTTTTTTGAGTGAAGTTGAAAAGTTCGTAAGATTAGAAAATAGTGTTTTTGAAAATCATATAGTTTTAAAAGAGAATACCATGCAGCAAAAAGCTTTATATAATCTTCAAAAACTAAGAGAAAATAAACAAGATAAAGCTTTAATCATTGCCGCTACTGGAACTGGT
>JAQVFZ010000066.1 GCA_028697025.1 Candidatus Izemoplasmatales bacterium
ACTTCCGTCCCGAGATGACGCAGTTCAGACCTTAAAAGTTTGAGTCCTACTGCCAAACCTCTTTTTTCAATATCTCTGACTTTTTCTGTGTTTGGATTTGTTAAATTTAGAGGCGCTCCAAACTTTAAATTGATGCTATCGGCGTATCGAATCAAATCCAATATTACATCTTGATCCAAATATTCATCCATCCAACCGCCAAACTCACTGGTTATGTTGAACTTGCCGTCAGAATAAGCTCCCGCTCCTCCAAACCCGTTGGTTATTGAGCAATATGGATTGCAAGCAACAAACCCGTTCTTTTGAACGGGGCATTTATCAATTTTTTTATCCATAATAGGACATTTTCTCATATAGATGTCATGTCCTTTGTCTACTAACAATATTTTAAAATCTTTTCCTTTTTCAGCTAACTCGTAAGCACACATAGCCCCAGCGGGACCAGCGCCTACAATAATAACGTCATAATAATTTTCCATAAAAAACTCCCTTTCAGGCACAATAAAATTTTAACATTTAAACCATTTAAAATCAATACATTAAAAAAATATGTAAACCCAGATTATTGCCATAAAAAAAGTGATATTTTTTCTGGAAAAATACCACTAATTTATATTGTTTTTTTATTCAGTTCTAACCGGCAATATCAATTGAATTAATCCCGGATCTTCAGTTCCTTCAATAATAAATGGTCTGATTTCTCCGGTAAACTTTACATATACTTCTTGAGAATTAAATGTTTTTAAAGCATCAAGGATGTATTTGGAACTGAAAGCTATTTTTATTGGTGTTATTGCAATTTTTTCAATTGGATCTATTTCTTCAACAACTTTTCCTATTTCAGGAGAGTTGGATGTTATTTCAACTTCATTATTTGGCTTCAAACTTAATTTAACGATGCTATTATAGTTATCTTTAATTGATAATAAAGACGCTCTTTCAATCGCTATTGCCAAATCGTTTAATTTAAATTTTAAGATTATTGGAAATTCGATAGGGATCAATCTTGAAGTTTCCGGATAATTACCTTCCAATAATCTTGATTGGAAGAGAATGTTACCATATTCAAAAACAATCGATTTTGAATTCAAATGAATTAATATTTCATCCAAATCCATTTCCAAAACTTTTGATAATTCATCAAGACTCTTGCTAGGAATAACAACATTCATATTTTCATAATTCTTTTGAATGTCTATTTTCTTCTGGCTCAATCTAAAAGAGTCGGTAGCTATCGCTATTAATTTATCATCTTCGACCCTGATGTTGACTCCGGTTAAAATTGGTCTGTTTTCTACGGAAGAAGCTGCAAATGTTGTTTGCCTAATAACCGCTCTCATTATTTTGGATTCCAATTTGATTGGTAAATCGTTCAAATGGAAAGAAAGTTCTGGATAATCTTCAACATTCAATAGATTTAAAGAAAGATCAGTATTATGTGAATGAATCTTTAAAACGTTATTGTCTATGACGGAAAATTCGACAATACCTTTATCCAACTTTCTGATAAAATCTACAAAAACTCTACCTGGAATCAATATTTCCCCAGTATTCTCAACATTTAGACTTTCATCTTTAACGGATAGTCTAATGGAAATATCAGAATTGCTGGTTAAAAGAACCAGTTCATTTTCATAAACTTCCATTTTAATGCCTTGAAGATATGGAGCTGGTGTTTTGGTAGATAAAGCTTTCTGAGAAATTAGCAAGTTGTTTAATAAAACTTCGGTTTGAATTGAAAAATTCATATGAACCTCCTATTTATATATAAATCTTTTTCTTTTAAAGTTATTGTTATTAGTATTGTTGATAAGTGGAAAAATCTGCGTGATTAACATAAATATTATACCATATTTAGCGTATTAAGTATATAAGATATCGTGTTTATAACTTATTTTTTTCCACATTTGACCAACAATTTTTCGACATCGTTTCTAACGGATTTATCGGTTTGAATATAGTTGGCTATTTGTTCTATACTGTAGATAACCGTTGAATGATCTCGACCGTTGAATATTTGGCCGATTCTTTTAAAAGTAAGGTCATATAAATCTTTTAATATATACATTGAAACTTGTCTGGCAAAAACATACTTTTTTTGTCTTTTAGATGATAATAAGTCGGAAGTATTGATGTTATAATAATTACTTACAACGTCAAGAATATTATTATAATTGGTCCTATCTATTTCTTTACTGCTGGCATTTTTTGAATTAATTAAGTTTTTGAGAGCTTCCTTGGTGTTTTCAATTGTAAATTTATAATTGAAAGCGGTACAATAAAATAAAACTCTTTTCAAAGCCCCTTCAAGTTCTCTGATGTTGTTATCGAATATACTGGCGATATATTCTAATATTTCATCGGAGATAAGATTAGGATCTGAAGTTTCAACGCTAAGTTTTTTCTTTAAAATCAAAATTCGATGTTCAAGATTTGGTTTGTCAATATCTACTGATAATCCCCATTCGAAACGAGAGGTTAATCGAGACATGATATCGAACAATTCCGAAGCTGGACGATCGGAAGTTATGACAATTTGCTTGTTATTGTCTTTCAGTTTCTCAAAAATCTTGAAAAATTCCAATTGTGTTTTTGTTTTACCTGATAAAAATTGGATATCGTCAACCAATAACATATCGACGTCTTCATATTTTTGTGAAAACTCGTCAAAAGTTTTGTTTTGAGCTGCTGAGGCATAATCTTCTATAAATTGGTCGGTTTTGACGTAAAGAACTTTTTGGTTTAGGTTGTTTTCTAGAGCGTAATTGCCTATACACTCCATCAAATGGGTTTTTCCTAAACCGACATCTCCGAAAATATATAAAGGATTTGCAAAAGTAACAGGTTGATCCGCAACTTTTATCGCCGAGGTGTAAGCTAATCTGTTACTAGGCCCTACAACGAAATTATCGAATGTATAGGTGTTGTTTAAGCCGGTCTTGTATTTATTTTCCAAATTTTCTTCTGGGATATTTATTTCATAAGGTTGTTCTTTTTTTACTTCAATAGTAGCTTGTTCTTTGGTTATTATCTTAAACAGATACTTTTCTTGGACGTAATTGTTTAATAAATAATTTAGTCGGTTGATGTAGAAATTTTCAATTTTATTTTTTATGTATGAATTAGGAGCTATCAGATAAACAAAATTGTTGTTGATCTTAAAAACATTGTTTATAGAGGCGAAATGCTCGTTATATATATCATTATCAAAATCAGATTGCAGATTGGATTTTATCTTCTTCCAGATGTCTTCAAAATCATACATATAACTCACCCCCTTTTTCTTACATATAAATATATCATAAAAGAATGGTAGTGGGTAAAATATTTTTCAACAAAAAATGTGGAAAACTTTTTTATTAAAGGGTTATAAACAAACTATATGTGGAAAACTTACACCCAAATTTAGGGACGAATGATAGTTTTAGACGAATTGACGGTGGAAAACTGGCATTTCCACAGTGGAAAAAATATTATAGAAAAACACAAGATAAAATGTGTTGACATCAAATATAAAATTAAGTATAATTAGATAGCATGGTTTTTGAAAATAAACAAGGAGGTGTTGAATATGCTTAAAACATATCAACCAAGTAAGATCAAAAGAGCTAGAACTCATGGCTTTAGAGCAAGAATGGAAACTGCTAATGGCCGTAAAGTATTAGCTAGAAGAAGAGCTAGAGGCCGTAAATCTTTAACTGTATCAGACCGCTAAAAATTAATAAAATTACACCATATATATATTTATACCTGAAATCACCTGAACAATATATAAAAATGGTGATTTTTTGATTTTTACAGGAGGTTATTTTGAAAAAGAAATATCGAATAAAAAAAAGTGACGAAATCCAACAGTTGATGAGTAAGAAGAATACTGTTGGTAATAGTTATTTTGTTTTATACCATCAAAAAAACCATGATAGTGAAAATTTTAGATTTGCCATAAGTGTATCAAAAAAATATGGTAAGGCTTTTGAAAGAAATTTAATGAAGAGAAGAATCAGGGAAGTTGTAAAAGTCAATGATTTTTCAGATGACAGTGAATTTTTTATAGTAGCTAAAATCAAATCTAAAGAATTGGATTTTTCTGGAGTAAAGATGAATATTGAAGATTTATTTAAAAAAGCAAACTTATTAAAAGAGAGGGTCAAATGAAAACAAAAAGTAAAATTATTGCAATTTTCGTAATGGCATTATTGGTTTTGGGAGTTGTATCTTGTAGTGGAAGTAAAGAGGGAGTGACTTTTCAAAATTTTGAATCAATCGTCACTGTAACCGAAGCTACAGAATCATCTCCGGCAGATACCTACGAGGACGTCATCATTTTGTTTGGTGGGGGATTTGTAAGTTCTACCTATGAAAATGGAGCCGGAGTAGTTGTTTGGGAAAATGAAGACGAAGGGGCTACGGTTACCATAACATTTGTTGATGGGAAAGTCAGCGAAAAGGTAAGTGATGGTTTATATGAATCGACATATAGAACACCTCTAGGCGAAAAAGAAGGCGTTTGGGAGTGGATGATGCTGCAATTGGGGTATTTTACATATCACGCTGGCAATCTTTTTGGATTGTTGAACACAAATTTGTATTGGTTGGGATTGTTAATCATGACGTTGGTTATTAGAACGTTAGGATGGCCAATATATGCCAAAACAAATGATATGTCCTTGAAGATGAACTTGGCACAACCGGAATTGAACAAAATTCAAGAAAAATATCGTAACAAAAAAGATCAGGCTTCTCAACAAAGAATGCAGATGGAAACAATGGAAGTTTATAAAAAATATAAAATCAATCTGTTTGGCTGTTTGATGCCTTTGGCACAAATGCCGATTTTCATCGCGATGTATCAAGTTGTCCAGAGATTCCCTTTGACTGAAAGATTTAATGATGTCAACACAGGATTTTTATGGACGGATTTAGGAAACACCAGTTGGTTACCTAACTTGCCGTTGGCTTTATTGGTAGCTGTTTTGATGTTTTTAAGTCAATGGCTTACCACTAAACGTACGGCAGCTTCACAAAAACACGGAAGTCAGTATCAAAATCCAAAAGCTCAACAAACGCAAAAAACAATGAAATATATGATGTACTTCATGGTGGTAATGATGGCTTATATCTCTATTGGTAATGCCGGAATCGCTTTCTACTGGATTATAGGTACAGCATATCAATTGTTCCAAAGTTATGTTGGACATAGAAATACTAATAAAAGAAAAACACAGATTCAAGCAAAAGTGTAATTTATAAAGGGAGATTTGAAATTTAATGAAAAAAATACAATTTGAAACTAAAGCATTAAATGATCAAACTTTAGCTTATGCAGCTCAAGAATTAAGAGTTAATAAAGACTTTATCGAACTTAACATTATCGAAGAAAAGAAATCTTTGTTGGGGTTGAACAAATCTTATTTGGTAGAAGCTGTGGTCGATTTTAATGTTATTAATGATGGGATTGAATATTTGAAGAAAATCCTGGAAAATATGAGCATAGAAGCTGTAATTGAAGGCAAACTAAGCGGAGAAAGACATGTTTCGTTCTCAATTCAAGCCAAAGAAAATCCAATTTTGATTGGCAAGAATGGAAAAACATTGGAAGCGATGCAAAGTCTAGTTAAAAATTACATCAATTTATATACCGATGAATATTATGTTGTAATCATTGATATCGGCGGTTATAAGGAACAAAGAAAAAAACAACTGGAAATATTGGCAACCAAAACCGCTATGGAAGTTGTAAAGACAAAAGTTCCGACAAAGCTTAGCAAAATGAATGCATACGAAAGAAGGGTAATTCACACAAAATTATCAGATTGGAGAGATGTTACAACCGTATCTGAAGGAGAAGAACCTAATCGATATATTGTAATTTCACCGTCAAAAAAATAATGAAAAGATTAATTGTAGGTTTGGGGAATCCGGGGAAAAAATATGCTCAATCAAAGCATAATGTTGGATTTTTGGCATTAGACAAATTTGCGGAAATCAATAGATTAAAATTTAAAGCGTCAGTTAGATTCAACTCGGAGATTTTGGAGTACGAGGATGCCGTCTTGATTAAACCGAAAACTTACATGAACAACTCTGGGTACGCTGTTTTCAAGGCAGCGGATTATTATAAAATTGACACGAACGACATTTTGGTAATTTATGATGACGTCGCCTTACCGCTAGCCAAACTGAGATTGAGATTTAAAGGTGGATCAGGCGGTCATAATGGAATAAAATCAATTTTAGCCCATTTAAGCTCTGAAAATTTCAATCGATTGCGAATTGGCATCGACAAATCCGAAAATAAAGAAATGAAAGATTATGTTTTAAGTGATTTTTCCAAAACGGAGATGAAAATTATTGATGACACAATGATTTTGGTTAACAATAT
>JAQVFZ010000067.1 GCA_028697025.1 Candidatus Izemoplasmatales bacterium
GATTCGGTCTTTTAATCCTTAATGACGGTTTATGGGAGAATGAACAAGTGGTCTCCAAGGAATATCTTGACGACGCGTTAGCTAAGCATGTTAAAGAACCGGGAACACCGATGTATTATGGCTACCATTTTTGGATTACGAAGTTCCAGATGGCTGCCGGGTATTTAAGGCAGTATATCATCATCGACAAAAGATACAATTTGGTTTTTGCGATGCAAGCTTGTGAAGAAAGAGACGTGCTTGGATTGTATGTGAACTATATCGTCAAGGCAAAGGAGAAAGGATGGGAATATTGCGATTATTCGCTGCGCGATTTCATCCGAAAATTCCGTTATAACTCTATCGCTTTGATTGAAAAAGAAAAGCAAGAAAGAATTGATTGACAGTTTCAATAGTAAGAGAGAAGTTTATAGACAACTCTCTCTTTTTTTGTTATAATATCTAAGATAAGGGGATTTATGAACAATGATCGAATTAGGGAAAATCAATTCGCTGGAAGTTAAAAGAGAAGCTGATATCAGCTATATTTTAACTGATGGTTTACAAGAGATATTTTTACATAAAAAAGAAGCGGAAAAACCATATCAAGTCGGTGAAAAGATTGATGTTTTTCTTTATGACGACAACCTAGGTCGAATTACTGCTTCCACAAAGCCGCCTTCCATCTGTCTAGATGAAGTGGCGCTTTTGGACGTCGCATCGACAAATTATAATTTTGGCGCTTTTCTATATTACGGTATGGTAAAAGATTTATTACTTACTATCGATGATTTGCCCAAAAGCCATCGTCTCTGGCCTAAGCCGACTGATAAAATTTTTGTGACAATGAAGAATAAACACGATCGTTTATTTGCGAGATTATTGTCAAGATACGAACTAAAAACTCATCTGTCTTCAGAAGAAGAACTAGTGATTGGCGAGTTCTATCATGCTTACCAAATGTATTACTTGGAAGAGGGAATAGTCCTTTTTACTAAAATGGGAAGCGAAATTTTCGTTCATCGCAACAACTACCGTGAAATGCCTAGAATTGGGCAAAAATTATCAGTAAAAATCATATCAAAAAACGAGAGCGGAAACTATTCCGGTACTCTTATTGCGCAAAAGGAACTGATGTTGGATAAGGACGCCAACATCGTTTATCAATACTTGCTCGACCATAAAGGCGTAATGCCGTTCACGGATAAAAGTGATGTGGACGAGATTTATAAAGTATTTCATATGTCCAAGGCAGCTTTTAAGAGGGCTTTGGGACATTTAAAAAGAATGGACCGAGTTGAACTAAACTCAAACGATACTAGAATCAAAAAGGTGAATTAAAATGGGAAGAGCACATGAAGTCAGAAAGGCAGCAATGGAAAAGACAGCTGCCGTTAAGTCGAAACTATATGCTAAATTTGGTAAAGAAATCTATATGGCTGCCAAGACGGGCGGACCTGATCCTGACAGCAACCTTACTTTAAAGAGAATTATTGAAAGAGCAAAGCAAAATCAAGTACCGGCCGATGTCATCAAGAGAAACATCGAAAAAACGAAGAGCGGTGTCGGTGAAGATTACATTCCAGTGAGATATGAAGGGTTTGGACCGGGTGGTTCAACATTGATCGTCGAATGTTTAACAGACAACGTCAACCGTACTTTCGGCGAAGTAAGAGCATGTTTCACGAAGACAGGCGGAAATTTAGGAGTTCAAAATTCGGTTTCCTATCAATACAAGTATTGTGCCTATGTAAGTTTTTCAGGACTTACTGAAGATGAGGCTTTGACAGCCTTGATGGAAAACGAATGCGAAGTAGAAGACTTGCAGGTCGATGAAGATGTCTTAATGGTCATAGGAGCACCGAGCGATTTGGACCATATTCTCGAAAGCCTTAAAAGTGTCGGTAAGGAATTGGAATTCTATAACGACTCAGTTGTTTGGTTACCTTCTTCAACAATCGACATCGATGAAGAAGCGATGAGAAAATTCCGTCATTTCTTGGCCATGACCGACGATATTGATGATGTCCAAGAAGTCTATCATAACGTTAATTTACCTGAAGAGGAGTAAAAAATGAATCTACCGAATAAATTAACGATGGTGAGAATCTTTATTATCCCATTTATCGTGATAATCTATTTTCTAAATAAAACCATCGATCAGGCAATGGCAAATTTAAGCCTCTATATCATGGGAGTACTATTTATTGTCGCATCAATTACCGATTACTTTGACGGCAATATCGCCAGAAAAAGAAATATCGTTACGACTTTCGGTAAATTTATCGACCCCTTGGCTGATAAGTTATTGGTTACGACAACGCTGTTGTTGCTATCAAATTACTATTATACCAATATGAATGGAATATACATGTGGATGCCTTTCTGGGTGGTGTTGATAGTCATTACCAGAGACTTGATTGTGACTTCAATCAGGTTGGTAGCAATGAATGAAGGAACAATTGTTGCGGCTAAATGGAGCGGTAAATTAAAAACAGCCTTTACGATGCTAACAATCTCGTATTACTTTTTCATCATGCCTTTCGGCGGTAATGTAATCTCGATAATCGGGATGATAATGACGATTGTCTTTGTACTTTTGACAATTTATTCAGCTGTAGACTATTTTCTCAAGAGCAAACATTTGATTTTAAAAGAAATTTAAAGAAACACTTAATAATGTCGGTATTATTTAACTAGACTTAAGAAAGATGGGATAAATTTATGGATGACAAAACTAGAGAAAAGAATTTGGAACTGGCAATAAAACAGATTGAAAAAGATTATGGCAAAGGTTCAATCATGATTTTGGGAGAAAATCGAACTATGGATATCGAAACGATATCTTCCGGTTCAATTTCACTCGATCAAGCTATGGGCGTATTCGGTTATCCTAAAGGCAGAATCATTGAAATCTATGGCCCTGAGTCTAGCGGTAAAACCACATTTGCACTTCATGCGATTGCGGAAACGCAAAAAGCGGGAGGGTATGCCGCTTTCATTGACGCCGAACATGCGCTCGACGCAGTTTACGCAAGAAACTTGGGCGTCGATATCGATCAACTCATTTTATCCCAACCCGATACCGGGGAACAAGCTTTAGAAATAGCGGAAGCCTTAATTAGGAGCGGCGCTATCGACATGGTGGTAATCGACTCGGTCGCAGCCCTAGTTCCAGAAGCGGAAATCAGGGGTGAGATGGGTGATTCGCACGTTGGCTTACAGGCGAGATTGATGAGTCAGGCGATGAGAAAATTGTCAGGCGCTTTATCGAAGAGCAAGTGCATTGCGATTTTCATCAACCAAATCAGAGAAAAAGTTGGCATCATGTTCGGAAATCCAGAAACTACTCCTGGCGGGAGAGCCTTGAAGTTTTATGCCTCGATACGTCTTGAAATCCGTAAAGGTGAGCAGATAAAAGAAGGCAACGACATCACTGGCAATAAAGCCAAGGTAAAAGTTGTGAAAAACAAAGTCGCTGCACCGTTCAAAACCTGTGAAGTCGACATCGTCTTCGGCAAGGGAATTTCTAAAACTGGCGAAATCGTCGATATCGCCAGCGAGATGGATATCTTGAAAAAGAGCGGCGCTTGGTATGCCTATAAGGATTCTAAAGTTGGTCAAGGCCGAGAAAACGTCAAGAAATATTTGGAAGAAAATCCTGAGGTATACGAAGAAATTTATCAAGCGGTCAAGACGAATATGCAAAAAATCTGAGAAAACTTCGAGGTTTTCTCTTTTTTTTATCCAGTTCAATTTATTTGGATTAAATAAGAAATATCTTTTGACTAGCGCCGGTAATTAATATATAATATATAGTGAACAAAAATTATTTATAGGTATAAAATCACTTGTCTATATATAAAATTTAATATTGTAAAGGAGATAAAATAATGCCAGACGTGTGGATTATTATTATTTCCAGTTTATTAGGTTTACTTGTTGGTAGCTTACTTGGATTTATTATCAGGGTTGCAGTGGTGGAAAAAGGCTTCCAGACTGCAAAAAATAAGTCGCAGAGCATAATTGACAAAGCATTATCACAAGCGGAAAGAATTAAAAAAGAAAAACTGTTAGAAGCAAAACAAGAGATTTATAATTTAAATTTAGAGAACGATAAAGTTTTAAAGGAAAAGAAGGCTATTGTAGCCGTTCTGGAAAATAAACTTCATCAAAGAGAAGAACTTTTGGAAAGACGTTCTTCTAATTTGGACAAACGTGAACTGAATTTAGATCGTAAAGAAGAAGTTTTAGATCAAAGAAAAGCCGCTGTTGATGAAAAGAACCTTGAATTGGAAAACTTAGTCAAGCAACAAAATGAAAAGTTATTTGAAATTGCCAACTACTCAGTAGAACAGGCTCGCGAAATTATCATGGCTCGCGTAAAAGAAGACATGATTGAAGAAATCGATCGTTTTATCCGCGACGAAGAAGAAAAAGCGAAAAACGAAGCTCAGAAAAAGGCAAGAGAAATCATCACCGGAGCCATCCAAAAATTGGCACAAGACGTTACAACTGAAACAACCGTCAGCGTTGTAGCCTTACCAAATGATGAAATGAAGGGTCGAATCATTGGTAGAGAAGGCAGAAACATCAGAACCCTTGAAGCGATGACCGGAGTCGATTTAATCATCGACGATACACCGGAAGCAGTCGTATTGAGCGGATTTGATCCAATAAGACGTGAAATCGCAAAACGTTCATTGGAAACCTTGATTTCCGACGGTAGAATCCATCCGGCGAGAATAGAAGAAATCGTTGATAAGACCAGAGTTGAAGTTGACCAATTCATTCGCGACAAAGGCGATGAAGCCGTGTTTGAAACCGGCATCGGTAGAGTTCACCCTGACCTGACAAAACTTATCGGCAGAATGCATTTCCGATCATCTTATGGTCAAAATGCCCTTAAACATTCGATTGAAACCGCCTTCTTGGCCGGAAAGATGGCTGTAGAATTGGGCGAAAACGAACTTATCGCCAAACGTGCCGGTTTATTGCACGATATCGGCAAATCAGTCGACCATGAAATCGAAGGATCACATGTTGACATCGGTATTCAACTAGCCAAAAAGTATCACGAACATGAAGCAGTAATTGACGCTATATCATCTCACCACGGCGATATAGAAGCTACGACTGTCATCGGCGTTATCGTCGCGGCAGCGGACGCTTTATCAGCCGCTAGACCGGGAGCGAGATCCGAATCATTAGAAAACTACATTAACCGTTTGACTCAACTTGAAGAAATTTCATCTCAAGTTCCTGGCGTTGAATCAGCTTTCGCCATTCAAGCCGGAAGAGAAGTACGGGTAATCGTCAAACCTTCAGAGGTTAACGATGAAAGAGCCCATGTAGTTGCTAGAGAAATCAGAACGCAAATTGAAGAAAAATTAAGCTACCCAGGAACAATTAAAGTCACGGTCATCCGTGAAACCAGAGCTCAAGATATTGCCAAATAGACTTTAATAAGCCTTCCTTCTTAAGTTGAGGAAGGCTTAAATTTATCAAAGGAGAATAAAAATTGAAAATCCTCTTTATCGGTGACATCTATAACGAGTTGGGACAGAAGTCCTTCGACAAGTATTTCGCCCAAGTCAAAAATCAATACAAACCGAATTTCATCATCGTCAACGGCGAAAATATCGAAAAGACCAACGGCCTTTCTGAAAAAATATATAAAGAATACTTGTCTTTAGGAGTCAATGTTTTCACTTTGGGAAACCATGCCTTTTCCAGAAAGGATTTTCAGGAAGTTCTGGACTTGCCTTATGTCGTAAGGCCGGCTAATTATGGCAAAAACACACCTGGTAAAGAGTTTGTGGAGATTAAGTATAATGACAAAAAAATTGCCATCGTCAACTTGATCGGCAGAGTATTCATGCATGATCAAACGGACAATCCATTTACCAAGATCGACGAGTTGCTGGAAAAGATATCTTCCGATTACATCATCGTCGACTTCCATGCGGAAGCAACCAGCGAAAAATATGCGATGGCTTATTATTTGGACGGCAGAGTCGACGCCGTCATCGGTACCCATACCCATGTGCCTACCGCCGATAATATCGTCTTGCCTAAAGGAACGCTTTATATCAGCGATGTCGGCATGACTGGCGCCAAATACGGAATTATTGGCGGCAGTGTCGAACAGGGAATCAGAAAATTCATTACCGGAATGCCGGAAAGAGTAAAGCCGGAAACGGAATCGATACTG
>JAQVFZ010000068.1 GCA_028697025.1 Candidatus Izemoplasmatales bacterium
CAAGTTTAGGCGGTTATATGGTAGCCGATAAAAAGGTAGTAGAATACGTCAAACATAAATCAAGACCATTCATTTTCTGCGCCGCCATAACTCCTGCAAATGCTGCGACAGCACTCGAAGCTTTAATAATATTGAAACAAGAACCGGAACGTCCAAAAGCATTATTGGACATCGCAAAATATGTTAGAGAAGGTCTAAAAGCAAAGGGTTTGAACATTATTGAAAGTTCAATAGCCCCAATAATTCCAATCTATACCTATTCGATGCTTAGAACAATAATCGCATGTAAATTACTCTATGAAAAAGGTGTTTACGTTAATCCGGTACTTCCTCCAGCTACGCCTGAGGGAGAATGTCTAATAAGAACTTCCTATACTTCAACACATACTAGAGAATTAATGGATGAAGCAATCGAAATCATTGGTGAAGTCTTGAATAATTTGCCAGAAGACGACGAATCTTTGATGGCTTTGCTTGAACATAGACATGAGTAAGACTGTCGTCATCAGTGGAGCTTCAAGCGGAATCGGTTTGGCTACAGCTCATCTGTTTCATGATAGAGGCTACAACGTCATTGGCATTTCCAGAAATTACCCCACTGATAAGTATAATTTTAAGTATCTTCTGTGTGACATAACAAAAGAGGATGAGGTAGAAATTCTCAAAGCTAAATTATCTCAAATGATTGATTCCATAGACCTACTTGTTAATTGTGCAGGAATGGGCGTCTCAGGAGCCCTAGAATATAGTACGCTGAAAGAAGCAAAAAAAATATTTGATGTCAATGTTTTCGGTCACTTTTTGTTGACAAAAAACCTGTTGTCGTTATTAAGAAAAAGTAATGATGCAAAAATTATCAATATTGGATCAGTTGCGGGAGAAATCACGATTCCTTTTCAAACATTTTACTCTATGACAAAAGCTGCAATTAACTCGTTTTCAGAAGGACTAAGAATAGAACTAGCACCATTTAATATTCAAGTCTCAAACCTTCAACCAGGAGATGTGAAAACTGGTTTTACCAAGAATCGAGAAATGCCAATAGTTCTCGAAGATGAAATTTATAAAGATCGGATTAAGAATTCGATTACACGAATGGCAAAAGACGAAGAACAAGGAATGCCGACCTATATTCTCGCCAAAGCAATATTTAAGCTGGCAAACAAAAAAAGGCTTCCTGTGGCTAAAACAGTAGGCTTTCAGTACAAAGTGTTCGTATTTTTAAAACGATTATTGCCAAGACGATTGGTCAGTTTTATAATTAAGAAAATGTATGGATAAATATTGTTTTCCATACATTTTTTATTTTTATGATATAATTTATATGAGGTGATTAATAATGAAAATATATGTAGATAAAAAAATGATGGGAAAAAATAATTACCCCAAATTAGTAAGTGCTTTTTCAGATATAGAGTTTGTTGAAGATTTGGACAATAACCTTGATGTTGAAGCAATGGTTATCATGAATTCTCAATTAGCCGAATTAGATATAAATAAATTTTATAAACTTAAATGGATTCAACTTTTAATGGCGGGATATGATAATATCGATGTTGACAGTCTTAAAAGTCAAGGTATCATGGTCAGCAATGCAAGAGACATCTTTTCAATTTCCATCGCGGAAGATGTTTTTTCAAAAATTCTTTTCTTTAACCGAAATACTGCCTATTACCTTGAATCCATGAAAAACAAACAATGGATTCCAATAAAAAAAGAACCGGAAATTTTCAACTCGACAATTTCAATCTTAGGGACAGGTTCAATTGGCCAAGAAATAGCCAAAAGAATGAAAGCATTTGGGGTCAAAAAAATCTTGGGTTATAGACAGACTTCAACTAGCGTACCATTTTTTGATGAGATACATACAGGAAATACAGGGCTTGATTTTGTTGTTAAGGCAGCTGATTATCTCATCATAGCTTTACCGCTTAATAAATCGACCCACCATTTAATCAATAAAGAAATAATTTCATTAATGAAGCCAGAAGCCGTATTGATAAATGTTGCTAGAGGTGATATCATTGATCAAGATTACCTGATAAAAGCTCTAAAAGATAAAGCAATTAGAGGTGCTGGACTTGATGTTACTTCACCCGAACCGCTACCACTAAACTCTGAACTATGGAATCTTGAGAATGTGTTTATCACGCCACATAATGCATCAAGTAGTCCATATATGAAAGAACGTCTATATGAAATGACGGTGATGAATCTCGAACTATTCACCAAGGGACAAAAACCCAATTATTTACTATAAATTAAAAAAGGTAATCTCGTCAAAAGATTACCTTTACTTCTTTTTACAACAATTTTTCAATAACTGAAGCCAATTCTTCGGGCTTAACTTTTGATGCATATCTGCCAAATACATTACCATTTCTGTCGATGATGAACTTAGTGAAGTTCCATTTAATATTTGAATTTTTTAAATCATCTTCTAATGGTTGTTGATTTATCTCGTAACCCGGAGTTTCATCGACCGGTTTAGTTCTCTTTAAGTATTTAAAGAGTTCAATGGCATCATCACCATTTACTTTTATCTTAGAATAAGTTTCAAAAGTAGTATGGTAATTTGCTTGACAGAAACCAGCAATTTCTTCGTCAGAGCCTGGGGCTTGATTCAAAAATTGGTTACATGGTAAATCGATTACTTCCAATCCAAGATTGCGATATTTTTCATATAGTTCTTGAATGCCCTTATATTGTGGTGTATATCCACATTTTGTAGCGGAGTTGAAAATTAACAATACCTTGCCTTTAAATTTGTCCAATTTAACGTCTTCACGTTCTATATTTTTTATTGAATAATCGTATATTGACATTTATATCACTCCTTTTTAAGTATATTTTATCATTCTTTGATAATAATAAAAAGCGATTTGCTATGAATTAAGCAGATCGCGTTTTTTCTTTATTCTTAAATAAACAATGACCATCAATATTAGACCTACTCCAATCATTAGTACCGAAAAGTCAAAGACGAATAAAGGTTTTATGCCATATAGGAAACCACCTATAAGAGGACCGATAATCATCCCTATTGAGTAGAAAGATTGTCTAATTCCCATAATTGAACTGTAAAAACCTTCACTAGCATTATCGGCAATAAAGTTTTGTTCCAAAGGTTGGTAGATTGATTTACTGATTACATAAACCATATAAATCGTATATGCAGCAATTATAAAGTTATTTGACCTAAATACGTAAAAAACCGCCAAAACACTAATGATTTGCGTTAATATCATTATTAATAAATTTTTATGTAACTTGACAACCAAGGGAACAATCAAAATGCTTGTAGCGATAGCAACAATTCCTGTTACGAAGACAAAATTACCGATATCCTGTGAGTCATAGCCTAAGTCATTCAAATAGACATCCAGATACTTGGAAAGGTTGGTGATAGAGATGCTAATGAAGGTTAGGGATATAAGAAATAGCAGAAGATTAAAGTTGATTTTTTTGATATTCTTAAAACTTTCTATAAATGTAGGTTTTTTCTGCACTTTAATCAAAACATCATTCTCACTGATAAAAATGTAAACCATCGAGGCATGAATAAGGTTCAATGAAGCTTGAATTAAAAATATTACTTTTGGATCAGAAGTGTTTAAAACACTGTCCAAAAACATATTTGTATTTAAAAATCCACCCAGAGCGTATCCAATGGATGCTCCAAGAGTTAAAGCGGCTGCCATCCATGCTAAATGTTTGGCTCGTCTGCTTGACTCACTTACTTCTATCATGTGGGATATAAAAAGCGTCATGCTCGCAGAAACTCCAAAACCGCTGACGAACCTAAAAAACACCATCCAATACATGTCGCCAACATAACCGAACCCAATTTGACCAATGCTATAAAGCAAAAGGCCAAGTACCATCACAAACCGTTTTTTGCCCTTGTCTGCTAAAATTCCCCAAATAGGTGCGCCCACCATTAATCCAAAACTCATGGTTGAGTAGAAGAAACCAAACATATAATCCGGAATATCAAGTGTTCTTACAAAGGCAGGGGTCACAGGATGACCAAGATTATGAAGAATGCCTTGAATAAAATATAAAATTATTAAACTAACAACTGCTTTTTTCATATTGAACTCCTAATAATTTACTATGATATTATACCTTATTTGCCGTTGTTAATGAAATGATATGTAAAAAAAAGCAACTTTTCCAAGTTGCTTTTCACACTAAAAGTTAAATCTGTTTTTAAGGTTTCTTAATTCGTTCTTAAGTACTTCTGGAATCCGGTCTTTATATAAGTCATTATAATAATTTTCAATTGAAGTAACTTCGTTTTTCCAATCTGTTTCATCAACTTCAAAAAGCTTCAGCAGGTTTTCGTATCGAATGTCAGTCCCCGCTAAATCTAAAGCATTTAGCTCGGGAAGAATGCCGATTGGAGAAGATAAAAAATTCTCTTTATTCTCAGTTCTTTCCAAAATCCACTTCAAAACCCTACTGTTTTCGCCAAAACCAGGCCAGAGGAACTTGCCGTTTTCTTTTCTGAACCAATTGATATAAAAAATTTTCGGCAACAACTCATCGCTGCTTTGTTTGGCAACATTTTGCCAATGGTTGATGTAATCGACGATATTATAACCTATAAACGGCAACATCGCAAACGGGTCTCTCCTGACTTTACCAATATTTTCATCAATGCTTGCAGCCGTTATCTCAGATCCCATAATCGAACCATAGAAGATACCATGATTAAAACTGTAGCTTTGCATAACCAAAGGAATTGTCGTTGGCCTTCTTCCTCCAAATAATATGGCAGAAACAGGAACTGGAGTTTCATATTCTTTCGCTAAGGTTGGACAATTAGTTAGTGGTGCTGTAAATCTAGCGTTTGCATGGTCTGGCCGGTTTTCCATGCCCTTATACCAATGATTTCCGTGCCAATCAATTAAATGGTCAGGTTCATCACCCATTCCTTCCCACCAAACATCTAAATCATCGGTTAAGGCAACGTTTGTGAAGATGGTATCGCTTTTTATTGATTCCATGGCTGTTGGATTAGTTTTGTAAGATGTTCCCGAGGTTACTCCAAAAAAGCCGGCCTCCGGATTAATGGCGTACATTTTACCATCGTCATGGATTTTTAGCCATGCAATGTCATCGCCAACTGTCTCCGCCTTCCAACCCTTTAGTGTAGGATTAATCATTGCTAAGTTGGTTTTTCCGCAAGCGCTTGGGAAAGCGCCGGTGATATACTTAACTTGGCCTTTGGGATTAGTTAGTTTCAAGATCAGCATGTGTTCAGCCAACCAACCTTCATCTTTGGCAATGGCTGAAGCAATTCTTAGCGCGAAGCATTTTTTTCCTAATAGTGCATTTCCACCATATCCGGAACCATAAGACCAAATCATTCTCTCTTCAGGGAATTGTGTAATGAATTTCTGTTCAATGGGCGCACAAGGCCATATCGGGTCAGTAATCCCTTCAGTCAAAGGATAGCCTACAGAATGCAAACATTTGACAAAATCATGGCCATTTTCAATCATTTCTAGAACTTTATTGCCAGTTCTAGTCATTATGTGCATGTTCAATGCTACATAAGGACTATCGGTAATTTCCACACCCAATCTTGACATATCCAAACCGATAGGACCCATAGAAAAAGGAATGACATACATGGTTCTTCCAGTCATTGAACCTTTATACATGTTCCACATCAAAGGCATTAATTCATTTTTGTCGATCCAATTATTAGTGGGACCAGCAGATTCTTGGTCGGAAGTAGAAATGAATGTTCTTTTTTCAACTCTAGCAACGTCTGAAGGATCGGACCTAAATAATAATGACCTTGGTCTTTTCTCGGGATTCAACCTGATGGCTTTACCAGAACTAACCATATCTTCCGCCAAAAGATCGTACTGAAGTTGTTCACCGGTCCAGATAACGACATCATTAGGGTTCAAATGTTCCTTAAGTTCGCTGATCCAAGCGTTTAAAATTGCGTTTTTCGTCATTTGTATCTCCTTTATCAGATTTTATTTTAATATTTTGCCCAAGTGGGACAAATATTTGTTATAATAATTAAGAGGTGTGAAAATGGAAATCAAAAATAAAAGCATAGCGTT
>JAQVFZ010000069.1 GCA_028697025.1 Candidatus Izemoplasmatales bacterium
TTTTATGCATTTGGATACAGTCTTTACGCAGGTTGATTACGATAAGTTTTTGATTCATCAAGAATTGAGACACCAAATAAAAGCATATGAAATAACAAGATCATTAACTCAAAAGAATAAATTGAACGTTTTGCCTATAGAGGGGAAGTTAGATGAAATATTATCTAAATATCTGGAAAGAACGATAACTCTCATTCCGTGTGGTGGCGATGACGATCCTGTCGCAAGCGATAGGGAACAATGGAACGATGGAGCCAATACGATTGTCATTAGGCCGGGAGAAGTAATTGTCTACGAAAGAAATCATATTACCAATAAACTATTGGAAAAGCATGGCATTAAGATTCACAAGATGCCGTCAAGCGAACTCTCCAGGGGCAGAGGTGGCCCTAGATGTATGTCAATGCCTTTTTATAGAGAGTAGTTGACAAATATCTCGAAGGTGGTATAATTTAATTGTAGTTATTGACATATGTCAAAAACGGAGGTGAAATTATGCCGAGAAGAGATGGAACTGGTCCACAAGGTTTTGGAACTATGACAGGCAGAAAGATGGGCAATTGTAATCGCGGTTTTGGTTACGGAAGATATCAATCGACCATCAAAGAGACAAAAGACGACTTGTTGAGGGAAAAAGAACTTTTGGAACAAAGAATCAAAAACATCGACAGACAACTAAAAGATGAGTAGTAAAGAATAAGCGACCGAGTCGCTTATTTTTTGAGCCAGAAAGCATTTTGGTTATTGCTATCAAAGAGCCATGATATAATGTTATTGAATATGAGGTGATGTGCATATGTTTCAAACAATATTGCTAATGCAGAAAGAAAAAAGATATTTAATTCAAGGTTCAATCGTCTTTTTGGTTTTCATTGGCCTTTACACTTTGTTGGATCAACTGAATATTGGCTATGTGGAAATGAATGAACAATATGGTATCTTTTTGGTCATTGTCAATATCATCCTGAATCTCATTATGGCATTTGTCAGTGCTTTTATGTGGAATGTATCAACTGCCATGGTAAAACTTACCGGAAAAGAAGGCAAGGGTTCATTCATGTCAAGTTTCGCTGTTATATTCGGTATGCTTACATATGGCTGCACTCCTTGCGTTATTGCATTCTTTTCCACAATCGGCATCACTTTTGCGGTGGCTGTATTGCCGCTAGCGGGTCTGCCATATAAATTGCTTGCTCTTGTCCTTTTGGTTGTCGGATTTTTCTGGCTCAAGTATGAAGCGAATCATGTAAAATGTAAAGTTAAAATTCAAAACCCTGAGTAAAGGGTTTTTTCTTTATCAATTGAAATAAACGCTGGATAATGGTATTATTTAACTAACTTTACACATGAAAGCTGTGATCGATTATGCGTATTATCGAAGTTAGAAATTTAAATAAGTACTATCTACAAGGAAAAGATAAAAATCATATTTTAAAAAATATCTCCTTAAATGTTAACGAAGGTGATTTTTTAGGTATTATCGGACCTTCTGGATCAGGAAAGACCACTTTGCTTTATTGCCTTAGTTCACTCGAAACAATCGATGAAGGCGAAATACTCTTTGAGGGCGAAAACATCAAGGATTTTAATGATAAGAAAGTATCGGATCTGAGACAAAAGAGTTTTGGTTTTATTTTTCAATTCTATAATCTGATTCCTAATTTGACAGCCTATGAAAATATTCTTTTGGCGTCAGTAATTGCTAACAAAATCAATGAAGAAAGAATTGATTCATTGCTGGAAACTGTAGGAATGAAAGAATATAAAAACTATTTTCCTAATGAAATGTCTGGAGGTATGCAACAAAGAGTTGCTATCGCCAGAGCCTTGGTCAATGAGCCGAAAGTTATATTTGCAGATGAACCGACAGGCAATCTTGACCAAAAAAAGGGTAAAGAAATAATGGATTTACTGCATAAACTCAATAAAGAAAACAATATTACAATAATCCTGGTAACTCACAATGAGGATTATCTGAAGTATTGCAGCAGGACGATAAATTTGATTGACGGTGAATTTATTGAATAAAAATCAGTTCATTCTTTTATTGGCGAAAAGAAACATTCTTGCGAATAAGAAAACCACTGCGGTGATAATAATTACATTATCGCTGATTTTTGCTATTTTCATGATGATGCTAGGTATTAGGGGCATTTATAAGGATATCTTTACCAAAGAATTTCAATATGAATATGAAAATATAGATATCGTCATCACTTATGATGAGTATTCACCTGCAAGATTCATTAACAAGCGTTATATAACACAAAATTATGAAGAAGTAGATTACGCTTTAGCATTTTTTAATCTTCAGGTTTTACTTGATCATTCTGATGATTTGTTTTATGGGCAATTACATTCGGCTTTATCACATGAACTCGAAATTTTGCTTGATATTGATGTCGACATTGAAGATTACGAAATGTTAATTACTGAAACCTTAGCATTTAATCAAGGCCTTAAAATCGGAGATCAAATAAATTTTTCGATTTTTGGTAAGGAATTTACCTATACCATATCGGCAATCACTCCTGATCAAGGTGTTTTTAGAGGTGATGCTTTTTTTATCGATAAGGAAGATTTGTTGGAAGCTATTTATGGTATGGATTATTTGAATAATTTCGGCAATGTCATCTATATCAAGACTGATAATATTGAAAATGTCTACGAACAATTGACTTTGGATGAAACTTATAGCGATTACGGAATCAAGTTAGTCATTGATGGAGAAAGAATTGATGCTTTAATCAGTGAATATATTTCCATCATCTCTTTAGCGGGATTCATAGTTTTGGTAGCTTTAGCGATAGTTTTAAATTCATTGTTCTTAATTGTATTGAGAGACATTTATCAAGAAATAGGAGTCTTTGATACCTTGGGAGACAATAAAAAAACCGGATATATTGTCTGTTATTTCCAATGGCTTATCTATATTGGCATTAGTTTTTTAATAGGCACAATTATAGCGCATATCGTTGCTAACATCGGTGGGCAAATTTATGGAATAAAAGAATTTCTTCTAATTAATCCATTGATAATTGTATTGACTTTATTGATTATCATTTCTTTGATAATCTTTAACAATTTTATTCTTATAAAAAAGTTTCACAAAAGAAATTCAATCGATAAAATCAAGGATAAACGTTCTGTTATGGCAAAGGCGAACTATTTTATCCAGGCTTTAGTGCTCTTGATTTTATTGGTGACATTGATTGTCAAACCTTTCGACACGAAGTTCAACGCCTTGATCATTGTCGCTACATCGATTTATTTAAGTCTCGGTTTTTCAATCATATTATTGAAAATAATGGCGAGAATTATAAGCAAAAGAAAAACGGTTTTTGCACTTTTCAACACCAAACACATGGATTTGAATAAAAATATCCATCAGGCATTAAATGTTATATTCATTGCCTTGATGGTGGTGACAATCATGTTGACAGTCAGGTTTTTCATTTCCGATCAAATCGAAGAGGTTAGAGCCAACAATAAATTCAATTTAGTAATGACCAACATTCAGGATTATAACGAAAACTTGATTGACGAAATAAAAACATACGACGTTACCAACGCGGACCCGGTTCTAATATATAGTGATGTATTGGTTTCGCTCGCCAGCAACGACATTTTTTTAATCCGTATGCTTGTTTCCATTGATCAGAGTGCTTACAATCATTACTATGGTGATGATATCAGTTTTGTGGATGAAGATATTCAAAACAACGAATTGCCATATATCTTATTGGCCAGTTCTTTTAAGGAAGTATACGGATTGAATGTCGGCGATATCATAACAATCGATTTGAATCCGGAGATTAGAGATTTTACTTTCGTTCTTGGCGGATTCTTGGATAGCGAATTTGATCAATTCGCCTATACCAATCTCTCGGAAAAATTGACAGAGTATTCATTGCGATACAATGCAATCATGATTAACTCAGATAACCCTGAAGCGGCAATGAGCGAACTTATCAAAGGTTTTGGTTCAAGAATGTTTTATTTAATTGACGGTCAAGCCGAATTGGAAAGGCAGATATCCAGGTCATATAGCGTTTTGTCTTTGTTTACTGTCTTGACTGTATTCATAGTTTCAAGTTTCATGTTTGTCGTTTTTAACAACACGCTCTTAAAATTCTATTCCCTAAAAAATGATTACTCGAAAATCAAAGTCTTAGGGTTATCCGATAAATTCAATTTCAACAATTTATTTAAAGAATTCTTAGTGCTTTTCAGTTGCCTCATTGTAGTAGGCATCGTTGAAGTTTTTATTTTATCAAGATACTTGAGAGAGATATTGCTGTTTTTCGACTACTATAAACACATGACCGCCGATCTCTATATAACAATTTTCTCCTACGTTTTGATATTTATCAGTTTGCTATTGAGTTACATATATTATTATTCGAAAGTAAAATCAATCTCTTTGAGCGAAGAAATCAGAATTATTTGATTTTTTAGCTCTAACCCCCTTTTAGTGCCTTTAATTAGCGAATTATCATAAAAATATTACATATGTGTTTAATTATTTCGTTTTTAGTAATATAATATTATCAAAGATAAATATTTATACCTGCTATTTTAGCAGTAGATATCATTATCTAATAAAGGAGGATAAGATGAAAAAATTATTTTTGTTATTCATCATGATGTTTGCAGTATTGGGATTCGTTGCTTGTAACAACAACGGCGGTTCTGAGGTAGAAGTTAACTATGATGAACAAATTGCTTTCCCTACAAACCTCAGGATTGAGGGTAAGATTCTGAAATGGGACGCTGTAGCCGAAGCAGACGGATATATAGTTTATGTGGACGGAGAAAAAGTTAAATCTGTCAGCAAAACCGAATATGATTTTTCTGGACTTGACGGAGACAGATTGGTTTTCACAGTTGTGACCAATGCTCCACGAGGAATGCAAGATTCAGAGCATAGCGTATCCATTGCCTATATGGCAAACAAAACAGAAGAAACAGCAGCTATGAAATTGGCTGTTTCCACATCGGGATTACCACTTACCGATGAATTTGCTGAAGAATTGGTCAACAAGGGTATGTTGGCTTCCGAGTTCGAAGCTATGGTTGATGCCATTACAACAATGACTGAAACTGAAATTAATGGACCTGAAGAAGCTTATGCTGCTATTGACACCATGATGGAAAGCGTCACAAATGTTGAAGCGGTTATTTCAGCGTTTGTCAAAACGATGCTACCTGGTCTAATTGACGATCAAATCGCATCTTTGGAAGATGACAAAGTATACTACCAAGAACAAATTGATAATGGCTGGGATTACAACGGTTATTATCAAGAAAGAATCGATGAATTAGATGATGAAATTCAAATGATGGAAGATTTGAAGGCTCAAATTGCAGCTTCAAGCGAAAATGTAGTCAAATCAATTTTGGTTGTTATGGAATACATTATGAGCATTGAAGAAATGGTTACTGCTGACTTAGTCACTAAGATCGCTAATCTTTCTGAAACTGCTTCTCCAGAAAATCTAAACGTTGAAGAATTGGTATTGGTTAAAGATGAAATAGTAAATATTCTTACTCAAACAATGCCGACTCAATCAGAATTAGTTTTGGTTATCAACACCCTTAATTCATTTGTTGGATTATTGGAAACTGTTGAAGAAGTTCAAATTGGCGAACTTGCCAATCCTGAAAAAATGGCCGGAACAATGTTATTGTCATTTGAAGCATACTTGAAATTTATCGATAACTTTGATTTAGACTTCTTTACCGAACTCAAAGCAATCGCAATCAGCGATGATTCTGAGGCGATGATTCAAGCTCAAGTAGCGATTTTAGTAATAACTTATTTCGATGAATTCTTAGCGGAAAACGAAGAATTGTTAGACAACATCGAAGCGGTTTACACCGATGCTGAAAAAGAAGAAATGTTTAATGATTATATGGATATGATGGAAAGTTATTGGGCGGAAAATGGTGGTGTACCTATTACCGAAATTAACTTCTTGTCATTCCAAAAAACAATGGC
>JAQVFZ010000070.1 GCA_028697025.1 Candidatus Izemoplasmatales bacterium
TTTCCAAGCGGCTAAGTCGCCAAAACTATTTATTCTCATTTTCAATGCCTCGGTAATGCCTCAAGATGTCATCGACATCATTAGGCGTGACTTTACCGTAAACTTTTCCGTTTACGGTCATTACTGGCGCTAAACCACAAGCACCTATACATCTTACATCCTTGACTGTGAATAATCCGTCTTTACTAATTTCATTTTTATTCACACCAACATTTTCCAAAACTCTTTCTAAAACCTTATCGGCTCCTTTTACATAACATGCTGTTCCCATACATACGCTGATAGTATATTTGCCTACTGGCTTTTCGTTGAAGAACGAATAAAACGTCACAACTCCATTAACCTCGGCTCCGGATATATTCAACTTTCTCGCAATGTATAACTGCAAGTTCTGTGGCAAGTATCCAAATAATCCTTGTGCGTGGTGAAGCACATGGATTAGATGTTCTTTCTTGTTGCCTTCTAAAGAGTCGATATAGACGTCTAGTTTCGCCAATAACTCTTTATCAAGCGTACTCGTATCGAGTATCTTTTTTATCATACTGCCCTCCATTCTTTATGATATCTCTAAGAGAGATTATAACAAAGAAACATAAGAAAAGATATAGTAATAAGTGGTGGAAAGCGTTTTTATTTCCTGTTTTTCGAACAAAATAAAAGCCTTGAATTTCAAGGCTTTCCAAAGAATAATAAATGAACATATGTTCACAACAAATACTAATTTTCCGTGTTGCTTTCTGTTTGTTTTATTAATAGCTAAAACTCATTTAATTCATAAGATTATGACTCACAAACTAACCCTTTATTGAACCTGATGATAATCCTGTAACGAAATACTTTTGCAATAGCAAATAAAAGATTACTACCGGTATCATAGCCATGGTTGTCATCGCGAATACATAACCCCAATCAGTTTGTGAATGAGCTCTAAAAAACATGCTGATAGCTACTGGTAAAGTTCTTATTTCGTCTGATTTCAATATTGCTTGTGACCACCCAAGTTCTTCAAATGGAAATAGGAAATTCAAGATACTCACAGCAGCTATAGACGGTGAAGCCATAGGAATTATGATATGTCTATACACAGTAAAAGGACTACCTCCATCAACATAGATTGATTCATCTAGTTCCTTGGAAATGTTATCTTCAATATAACCTTTTAATAAAAAAGTAGAAAAAGGAATTGTCCACGCTGTATAAAATAATATGACACCAGAAAGTTTATTGGTCAATTTGAACATACTTGCAAGTTCAAATTGCGGAACTATCAGCGCTAATCCCGGAACAAGCATGATGGAAATGATAACAGCGAATATAACTTTTTTCCCAGGGATGTGTAATCTTGCAAAAGCATATGCCAATAAAGAAGAAAAAACAGCTGACATTATTACACTTATAAATGCAACAATCAAAGTGTTCCATAGATACCTGAAGAAGATTGTGTTTTCCAAAATATAGATAAAATTTCTAAAATCCAGTAAACTCAATCTAGGAAATAGATTCGGTGGGTAGATGAAAGTCGTTGCGTTATCTTTTAAGGCTGATATGATCATATAATACATAGGGATAATCATAATCAACAATCCCAGTATAGTGACTGTGTATTTAAAGATTTCAAAAAGTAAGGAACGGAGGCGGTAATTCTTGGTCTTCATAATTAAGCCACCTTCTTCCTTCTAGTAATTCCAAATAAAAAGACTGTGATTATCATAATTATTGCAGTTACTATCATACTTAACGCTGCAGAATAACCCATATTCAAAGCATCAAACGTTTGAAAATACATCCAAGTCAATACTACTTCAGTCTGATGCATCGGATTTCCTCCGGTCAGAATCGCGATTGGTGTATATGTATTGAAAGCGCCTATTGCCAACATAACCAAGGCAAAAGTAATTGTACCCTTGATTGAAGGCAAGGTAATGTAAAAGAACTTTTGAAATCTGTTAGCGCCATCTACATCAGCAGCTTCATACAAATTTCTGGGGACAGCCTGCAAAGCGGCAAGGAATATAATCATATTCCAGCCGATTCCTTTCCAAATCCCCAGCAACATGGCACTTGCTAAGGCCGACCATCGGGATGAGAGCCATGATACCGGTCCATCCACTATTTTTAATACATCTACCAAAAAGTAATTCATTAATCCGGTATTAGCAAAAATATATCTGAACAAAAGTGCTACAACTACCCAAGAAGTAATGACGGGAAGATAATAACCAAGTCGGAATATGATACCGAATTTCTTGATTCCATTAATTAACAGTGCCACTGCCAAACCGAAAATCATCTGCAGTGGTACTGTTACTATAGCATAGACAAAAGTATTAACTATTGCTCTTTTAGCAATGGGGTCGGTAAGTACATCAATGTAATTTTCTAAACCGATATAAGGAGAAGACTGTTGAAAGCCAATATTCCAATCAAAAAAACTCATGATAAACATTTTTAAAATTGGATATATCGTAAATAATAAAACAAATAACATTGGGGGTAAAAATATTACCCAAACATGCCAATCTGCTCTATTAAGTTTCTTTTTTTTATTAATCTTCATTACTTGATTCAAATTACCAACCCCTTGCTAAAGATTTAGGAAAAAGAGAACAAATGAGTTCTAATTAATCACCCAATAACTCGTCTATCGCAGCTGCTGCTTCATCTAAAGCTACCTGAACTGTCTTGGTGCCTGTAATTGCTTCAGCTACTTTTGTTGCAATAATATCTTCTACTTGAGACCATTGTGGAATAACTGGTCTTGCTCTTGCTGTCAATAAAGCTTCTTGGAAAACTGGTAGTAACGGCATAGCTGTAACTGCTTCTGCATTTTCTAATGCCTCTAGATTTACAGGCATTTGACCAACTTTTGCCATTTCAACTTGAGCATGTTCATCAGTCATGAACTTAATGAACTTCCAAGCTGCAACTTGTTCTTCAGTAGAAGAATTCTTGAATTGCATGAAGTTTTCCCCGCCTAATACACTTATCGAACCTTCACTGCCTTCCGGAAGAGGAATAGCACCATAATTGATGCCGGCTGCTGTGTTAGAAGCCGCTCTCCAAGGGCCATCCAATTCAAAAGCATAAAGTTCTGAAGCCCAACCGTCAGTATCTCCAGTTGCACCTGGATCCATAGATGGACCAGCGAGTTCTCCTGCTTGATATAAATCCGCCAATGTCTGAATTACATCAACAACGATTTGTGAATTGATGTAGCCTTCAGCGGTAGTGTTATCTGGAGATAAAACTTCCCCACCTTCACTCCAAATATAAGGACCTACATTCCAAATGCCTGTCCATGGTTCAACCATACCAATAACTGAATCTGACTTTAAGACTGGCAAAGCAGCCCATAATTCATCCAGTGATTCTGGTACATCAACATCAGCGGCTTCCAATAGATCTTCATTGTAAAATAAGATTTTAGTATTTGTATTAGCCGCTAATCCATAGTAGTCATCACCCATGATGTTTGAACTATTGGCAGAAGCCAATACCTTAGCTGCCTGTGTTTCATAATCATCAAATTCACTGATAGCTAATAAAACATTCAAACTTTGAAATTGCGGAACAAAAGCAATATCACCTCTTAATACATCCGGTAATACTCCGGTACTAGCACCCAAGGTAACTGAATTCTTCAAAGCTGACCATTCCATAAAAACATGATTTACTTCAATGTTAGGATTGTCTTCTTCAAACTCAGCTATCAAAGTTTCTAAAACTGTAATTTGTCCATCAGAAGCTGAATAGTTATGCCAAAATTCGATTGTAACTTTCTCATTTGCATTATTACAACCAACAAAGGCGATAACTAAAAACAAGAATAATGCCAAAATAATTGATTTTCTTTTCATTTTTTCCTCCTATTTAAGAATTATCAATTTTTAATATTTAAACCCTATCTAAAATAATGTGTAAAGTTTCTTATAGTTGGACAACTTTATAACTTTGTCTATTTACCAAAACAGTATCATCGACAAGTAACTCAGGCAAAGAAACTTCTTTATCTATATCAAGGGTATTAAACAGAATTAAAACTTTCTCTTCTCTATATGAACGGATAAAACCGACTAGGCTGTCAAAAACAAAAAATTTAATCTTTCCATGTTTGATAACTTCATTTTTATTTCTGATATCAAGCAAACTTTTAATTTCCCGAAACATCTCATTGCCAACTTTGTCCCACTCCATAGCTTTTCGGCAACCGGGGTCTACTGCTCCGGTCATACCGATTTCATCACCATAATAAATAACTGGGACACCTTGAGAAAAAACCAAGAATGCATAAGCCAGTAACAAGTTATGAATATTTCCATTCGCTCTATTCATGATTCTTTCGGTATCATGACTGCCCAAAAGATTATACATCCCGTGCATTAAGGGCTCAGGGTATCTAAATCTTAACCAGTCTAGTTTTTTTACAAACTCTTCCGCAGATAATTTTTGATTAATAAAATAATCTATTACATAGTCTCTAAAGAGATAATTCATAACGGAATCTACTTGATGCGATGCAAGAAGCTCATATCCGTCATGCCAGGTTTCCGATATTAAAAGTACATCTTTTTTTGTTTTTCTAATTTCTTGAGAAAATCTATTTCTAAACCTTTCTTCAATTTCATCAAAGACGTCTAGACGCCAACCGTCGATATTACATTTTTCAAGCCAATATTTACCAACACTAATGATAAATTCACACAAATCATCAGATTCATAATTTAGCTTCGGCATCCATTTGTAATCGCCAACAGCTAAATAATTCTCCTTATTATTCTTATCAAAACTAAACCATGAATAATATTTTGATTTTTTACCATTTTTAAGCACGTCCTGAAACTCATTTGCATAATACCCGATATGATTGAAAACTCCATCAAGTATTATCTTAATATCTTTTTGATGTGCTTTCTTAACCAAATCGATTAAATCTTCTTCACTGCCATAGGTTGGATCTATGGCAAAATAATCAACCGTATCATACTTATGATTTGATTTAGCCTTGAAGATTGGCATAAAAACTATTAGTGATATTCCAAGTTCTTCAAGATAATCCAATTTTTCAATAACTCCCCGCAGATTTCCGCCATAGACATTCTCCCTTGTTGGTTCGCTTTTCCAATCAACAAACAAACTATTTTCATCAGAAGTCTTAACTCTATTGAAGCGATCGACAAAGATTTGATATCCCACTCTGCCAGAAACCCACTTTGGCAATTGAAATACGTCATTCTCATTGACATATTGATACTCAAAAAACCTTAAAGGAATATTTTTACTCAATGCGTCTTTACCCAAGTAATAAATCTCATTATCTTTTTCCAAAATAAAGTAATAATTTAAATACCTGAATTGTTCGTAATTTTCAATCACCACTTCATAATAGGGACTATCAAATTTTAATGAAAAATTTTCCATTGAAACCAGAGAATATTCAGTTTCTTTGAATCTTTTCCAATATTTAATACTTACTTTATCTATTTGACCGCACAAGATTTCCAGTTTAACATGCATCTTGTTGGTAGCTATCGGATAAATATATTCTTTTGATTCATAATGTCTAGCTACAATATTTTCCATTTATATAGATGAATCATCAAATTTGAAGATTCACTCCTTTCAAGCAAAATAATAATGATAATTATCTGGTTGTTTTTCTTTCAATTATTTTAGTTGATATCAAAAGGCCTTGATCTGTCAAATTATTGTTGTCAATGATTTGAAACAACATCTTTGCGCTTTGATATCCCATCTCAAAGACATCAACATCAACAGTAGTGACTTCAGGATACATCAAACTAGCAATTTGACGGCTATCAAAGCTGATAATACCTATATCTTCCGGTATTTTCAATCCACGATCATTTATTGCTTTGATAACACCCATGCTTAATGAATCATTGCCGCATATAATCGCATCAGGAACGTTTTTACTTTTAAGCATTTCTGTCATAGCTTGGTAT
>JAQVFZ010000071.1 GCA_028697025.1 Candidatus Izemoplasmatales bacterium
CATGCCTTTATCACCAGGAGTAAGGATGACTTTAGCTCCATATAGATTCAAGACTTGAATTCTCTCCTTGGAAACAGTCTCAGGCATGACGATAATCACTTTATTGCCATAAAAGGCACCGACCATGGCAATGCCAATCCCGGTGTTCCCCGAACTTCCTTCCACCAAGACAGAACTTTGGTTGATAATATGTCGTTCATACAAATCTTTTATCATATAATATGCTGGTCTGGTTTTAACGTTATTGCCAGGATTGAAACTTTCCAGTTTGGCATAGATTTCATTGTTAACTTGTAAATGTTGTTCAATTCTTTCCAGTCTCACCAATGGCGTATTGCCGATGGTTTGTAGGATATTCTTATATAGTGCCATTTTTCTTGTTCTCCCGCAATACTAATTCCGCTTCTTTAGTGGTGACAACCATATTTTTCGGAACGCTTTTGGTGATGAAGACGTTTGAACCGATGACAGAGTTAGCACCAATTACAGTATCTCCACCTAAAATTGAAGCATTGGCGTAGATAGTAACGTCGTCTTCAATAGTCGGATGTCTTTTTGTTCCTTTAAGTTGCTGGCCTTTTCTTAAGGACATCGCTCCCAAGGTTACGCCCTGATAGATTTTTACATTATTGCCGATGACAGCCGTCTCGCCGATTACTACACCGGTTCCGTGATCAATAAAAAAGCATTCGCCAATTTCAGCTCTTGGATTAATGTCGATTCCCGTCACGCGATGTGCATATTCACTCATCATTCGCGGTATTACCTGAACGCCAATCTTATCAAGGCAATGTGCGATTCTATAGACGGTTATCGCATATAGACCCGGATAAGATATAACGACCTGATCTAGGTTAAATGCTGCAGGATCGCCGCTATAATGCGCTATGGCATCATAATACGCCATCTTTCTTATTTCCGGAATCTTATTGATGAAATCAACGCAAAGCGTACATGACTTCTTCTTCAATTCTTTCGACTTCTCTCTATCAGCCAAATATAACAGCGAATATTGTATTTGCGTCTTTAGTAGTTTGTGAAGTCTCCTAACAACCCTTTTGGTATGGGCAAGACAAGGAACTTCACTTATATGACTATCGGAGAAATATCCGGGAAAGATTATTTCTCTAGTAAGTTCAATTATTTCTTCAACTTTATCTGCTTGAGGAATTCGGCAAGAACAATGATCTTTCTTGATCATCACTTCCTTATACGAGTTCCTGATATTTTGAATTGGATTGGTTAATTTCATTTTAAACACCTCAATTTTAATTATAACACGTTTTTCTATCCCTTCGATTACGATGATAAAAAATGCGCTTTCAAAGCAAAAGCGCATTAATTGAACATGATTAAATTAGGAAAAAATACCAGCATGATGCCAATCAAGAACATGATGATTCCGCCTATCAAATGCGAGTACTTGGTATAGCGATTGGAGATTCCTGTGACCCTGAAAGTTATCATTGCCAGTGAAAAAATAATCAAATCATCCAAAAGGAAGAAAAAGACATAAATCAAGACGTAGCCAACATAGGCTACTGGACTCAAGTTGTTGAAAGTCAGAATGCTCGTATATAACAAAGGCAATCCTGCGGAACAGGCAAGTTCAATCAAATTGACAGTAAAAGCCAAACCGATGATACCGATTGCCGCAATCAGGAAATGCTTTTCTGTCACTATACTTTTGATTTTAGTCATGATTTTAGTTCTTTTGGCTTCGTCGGTCACTTCACAACCGACATCTTTGTTTCTGTTCTTGAAATATATATAAAAATTGTAAACGCCAAAAATAGCTGCTAAAGCTCCAATTAAATAACGGAAAAGTTTGATTGTTGAAAGCTGAGCGGCTACGACAAGCCAACTCATCATAATCAAGAAATATACCAAAGCGCTTGCAAAGAGGAAAATAACACCTAAAAAGAAAGCTTTCTTCTTATTTTTTGCATTTAAAAACACGCTGATCAAAAGAATCAAAACCCACATTGCACAAGGATTGAACCCATCGATAAAACCAAGAATAATCGCTCCTAACAATAGCGATACTTCACCGATATTCACTTCTCCAATTATCGGCAAATTCACGGTATCTCTGTCCAGACTGTCAAAATCACTTGGGAATACAGATTCATTGTTAAGGATTTTTTGAACGATATCGACATATTCAGTATTGGAATAACGATCAATCATACTCCTAATATCCGCTTTAGTTTGAAGATTGAAACCTTGAAGACTGACACCGCCGATTACGGTATATTGGGTTAATGCACTAGTTTCATCGAAAGCAGATTTCACTTTTTCGAAGAGTATTTGATTCTCATCATTAGCGGTAACATCAATCACGATAACATTGATGTTCTGATATTCTGCTTTTAATTCTTCCAAAAATATTTCTTCTTCCTGACAGTGCAAACAAAGTGGATCATGGAAGAAATAGATGTTGACTTGGTTTACGGCATTTAGAGTGTAAATCGCCATAAAAAGCGATATTATGGATATGGCTAGCAATAAAATCTGTTTGATTTTCATATTTTAAAACTCCGTAATATCTCAATCATTTCCTTGTAAGACTTTTCGCCACTAATCCGAGAAATTTCTTTGTCGTCCTTATATACTATCAGAAGCGGCAAGACATTGCCTACTTCTAAATCATCGATTTTATCGCGATCATCATCATAATCGTAATCGATGATTTCTACTCCCGGAAATTCAAGAAACACTTTCTTCCATGTTTTTTCCATTACCAAGCAAGACATGCACCAAAGTGCTTTAATCCTAATGATTTTTATCATTTGATTATCTCCTTGTAAGTTGAAATCAATTTATCAATTTCTGCTTTGGTAGTTTTGTGCGAGAGTGAGATTCTCAAAGAGGTCGTTGCTAAATCTAAAGAATTGGTCAATCTCTGGATAATTGATGAACTATCTTTCCCGGATGCACAAGCTGTTCCTTGAGAGAGATAAATTCCCTGACGTGAATACTCTTGATGAAGGTCAGTGCTTTTCATCTTCAAGAAACTGACATTGACAATATGAGGTAAGGAAAAACTATTCGAGTTAATTACGACATCTTGCAAGGCTTTCAATTCATTCAATAGGTAATCGTGGATTTCCTTGACTTTCACTTGATTGGTTTTTAAATCTTGCATCGCAATTTCAAGAGCGTTGGCTAATGAAATGATCAATGGTACAGCCGGCGTTCCAGCCCGTTCTTCATTGAAGGCTTTTCCACCGTGGATAATCTTGTGCAATTTAATCTCCCTTTTCTTCACCAAAGCCCCTACGCCTTTAAGGCCATAAATCTTATGCCCGGAAAAACTGAACATATCGACCAAAGAATAATCAAGTTCAATCTTGCCGACAGCTTGGGTCAAGTCGCTATGGAATGTGATATACGGATACTTTCTGATTAAGTTAGATAATTTAACTAAATCTTGGACGATGCCGGTTTCGGAGTTGACCATGGCAATGGAAATCAAAGTCGTTTCCTTAGTTATCAAACTTTCGAGATTGGCCAAATCAACCAATCCAGAAGCGTCATGTTTAACGACATCGACTGTGAAACCATCATTAGCCAAGTAATTGAAACAACTGATTACCGAAGAATGCTCAAAAGCACCGACAATCAGATGTTTTCCTTGATCAATTTTTGCCAATGCCAGACCTTTGATCGCCAGGTTATTGGCTTCCGTAGCGCCAGAAGTATAAATTACTTCATGATTTTCTAATTTAAATGATTTATTGATTCTAAACGAAGACTCTTTAAGTTGCTTCCAAGCCAAAACCCCCAACTCATGAGTCGAATTGGGATTCGCATAATATTTCTGATTGTCATGCAAGTACTTGTCAAGAACAATTTTAGACGCTTTGGTAGTTGCTGAATAATCAAGATAAATCATTATTAAGTCACTTCCTCGATAAAGACTTTAGTCAATAAAATGAATCGCTTTCTTTTCCAAACCCAAGGCGGATTCATGCACTAGTTCTTGGATGGTCGGATGAGCAAACACCGTATGAATTATATCATCGGCAGTAAGTCTGTTTGAAACCCAGAGCGTGTAACTGGAAATCAAGTTTTCCGCTTCTTTACCAAAGACGCTAGCTCCTAATAATTCTTGCGTTTCCTTGTTCCGTAAAATTTTGATGAATCCGGTCTCACCCTCTAAAATCAGCGCTTTTCCATTGGCTGAATATGGAGTTTTAACCAAATCGTATTCTATATTTTGTTCCTTCAGGATTTCTTCATTCATCCCTACAGAGGCTATTTGCGGTGAAGTAAATATCACTGAAGGAATTGCATTGTAATGCATTAAACTATCTTTACCCAAGATATTATCAACCGCAACTATCGCTTGATGTGACGCAACATGCGCAAGCTGCATATGGCCGTTAACATCGCCGATGGCGTAGATATGATCAATATTAGTTCTCATTCTTTGATCTACCTGAATACCCGATTTAATGTCATATCTAATCTTGGTGTTATCCAAACCAAGATTATTCAGGTTCGGTGCTCGACCAACAGCTTCAAGCACAAAATCGCTTTCAAGTGTTTCTTCCAAGTCTTTTCTCAAGAAGTGAACCTTCAACAACTCTCCTGCCTTTTCAATTCTTTTGACACTGCTTCCCGTATAGATGTCGATATTCAATTGCTTGGCAAATCTTACCAGTCTCAATGCGATGTCTTTCTCCACTGTCGGTAAGATTCTCGGCAAGAATTCAACAACATTTACCTTTACCCCCATATTGGCATAGATAAAAGCAAATTCCATACCGATAATGCCGCCACCAATAATCGTCATCGATTTAGGCAATTTGGTATTGTTCAAAATTTTCTCGGAGTCAAAGACATTTTCCAGGTCAATTCCCTCGATGGGCAAATGTTTGGTTTTGGCTCCGGTCGCAATGATAACGTCTGTCGCCGAAAGCAAATATTCTTCTTCGCCTTTTACCATGACTTCCGTATCGTTTTTAAATATCGCTTCACCCATGATAACATTGACGCCATACTTCTTTAGGAGAAATTCAATTCCGGAGACCAATTTGTCCTTAACTTCATTTTTATGTTTAATGATTGTTTCCAGATTCAAACGAATGTTCTCTGCAGAAATACCTTTTTTTTCAGAATTAATCATTTCTTGATATAATTCCGCACTCTTGACCAAAGCTTTTGTAGGAATACAGCCTTCATTCAGACAAGCGCCGCCAATCCATCTTTTATCTATCAAATATACATTTTTGCCTTGCTTTGCCGCATAGATGGCCGCAACATATCCTCCGGGTCCAGCTCCAATGATCAAAATATCCGTTTTAATTTCTTTCATCTTGTAATAACCTCCAAAGTTTTTCATTAACTCACGATAAATTATATCAATAAATCGGGATTAATACAATGATAAACCGGAGATTATAACCAAATATTAGCACTCTACTATTGACAGTGCTAACATTTGGAGTTATAATATATCTGACAGAAAAACAAGGAGGTATCTAACCATGTACCAACAAGAACCCAACTATGAAAATGATGCCAATATTCTAGAAAAATTTGGGCGTAATATCAATGAAGCCGTTAAGAAAGGCAAAATCGATCCCGTAATCGGCCGGGATGAAGAAATTCGCCGTATTATCAAGATTCTTTCTCGCAGGACCAAGAACAATCCAGTTCTAATCGGCGAACCCGGAGTTGGTAAAACCGCTATCGTCGAAGGTTTAGCCACAAGAATCGTTGAAAAAGACGTTCCTATCGGCTTAAAAGACAAAGTCATCTATGAACTCGATCTGGCGGCTTTAGTCGCCGGAGCCAAATACCGAGGTGAATTCGAGGAAAGACTCAAAGCGGTATTGAACAAAATCAAAGCTTCCGACGGCCAAATCATCATGTTCATCGATGA
>JAQVFZ010000072.1 GCA_028697025.1 Candidatus Izemoplasmatales bacterium
AGAGATGATTTCATTTTCATTACTGAAATCAAAAGCACTGCTGATGTTAATAGGAGTAGGGCTATTGGCATATGCTTCATTTCCCAATTGGCTGGTATCGTTCAATCCCCAAGTGAAGATCTTTTGTTTGTTGGTGACAGCTGAAGAAAAGTGAACGCCCATGAATAAATCGGTGATTGTTTCGTCAACATCCAGGGCAAACTGCGAAGTGATCTTTACCGGAATACCTTGATTGGTATTATTGCCATTGCCCAACTGTCCATAAACGTTGTAGCCGAAGGTGAAGACGTTACCTAGGTTCGTTACGGCGCCGGAATGATTGTTACCCGCAACTATCTGCGTTATTTCTTCACCGGCACCCAAAGCGAAATTAGCGGTTATGTCCAAAGGTGTGGTTCTTGAGACATTCGTTCCGTCCCCGAGTTGCATAGTGAAATTGAATCCCCAGGAAAAGACTCTTCCATCAGTTGTTAAAGCCAAGGAATGATTACCGCCTAATGCCATAGCGATGATTTCTTCGGCGACATTCAAATTAAAGACATCAGTGATAATGATCGGTAAGGTAGTGACGGAATATGCTTCTGTCCCCAATTGACCGACGCTATTGTCGCCCCACATGAAAACCCGTCCTAACGACGATAAAGCCGAAGAGTGGTAATTGCCGGTGTCGACACTGATGATTTTTTCATTCTCCAAAAGTCCGAAATTATCGGTGATATCGATAGGCGATGTATAGACCTCGGTGTCGCCGACACCGAGCTCGCCGTCTTCGTTATCGCCCCAGGTATAGACTTTGCCTTCATTGGTCAAAGCGACCGAATGCATGTATCCCGCTTCGATCTGGACGATATAATCAAATTCGTCCAAATAGAAGAAGCTGGTGATATTGACAGGTCGAGCCTTATTGATATTCGTTCCGTCGCCCAATTGATAATACTCGTTGCATCCCCAGGCATAAACTTCATGGTTCTCAGTTAGACCCAGCGTGAAATACGATCTGGCAGAGACGGTAACGAACTTTGGTATTTCCGTCACTATTTCATCGATGAGTGGATTGGAACCATCAGGCAACAGGTAATAATGCAATTCGAAAGTGTCTCCGATAGCGGTCCAGCTTGCATAAAGAACTAAGTCATATGCAGGCATGGTAGTGAAATTATATGGAGTCGTCAGTTCTTCATCCAAATACCAACCAGCAAATTGATAATTGGTTCTGATTGGTTCCTCGATGATTATTTCGCTATCATAGTCTTGAGTCAACATCTCAAGTTCCAAGCCGCCATTGGTAATGAAAGTTATGGTATATTGATTGATATTCCATATGGCATAAAGCTTTATGTCATCATTTACCGTATCGGTGGAGAAGTTCCATTTCTTAATGAAAGTTACGCCGTTATCTTCACTCAAATACCATCCGTCTAATGAATAACCGGTTTTACTGATACTTGGTTCCTCTACAGTATTGCCTTTTAGTACGGTTTGATTGGCTACTAAGGTTGATCCGCCGCTATCAAACTCAACCAAAAAAATCGTACTCTCACTGATGGTGCCACCATAAGTGGTAATGGTAGTTACTTTAGTAGTAGAAGTTTGATCTGTACCTGTAGCTGTAGTGGTATTTGCATTACAACTTATTAAAACAAAGGTAAAAAATGCCATAAATAAAAACAACCATTTTTTCATTGTCAGAAATCTCGCTTTCTTTAAAGAGAATGGAAACCGTAATTTAAATATCGCAAATATATTTTCCTTATTTAAATTATATTCTTATTATGTTTTTTACTCAATATCTCAACATAAAGTCTATTTATATTTTTGTAGGCTTGTTAGTATTGTTTTTTTATTAGTTTTTCTTGTGATAGTGTGTAGTAAAACTAATCTAACAATTACAACTAATTGGACCTACAATCTTAGAAAATTCTTGAAAAACAGAAATTCTGCTAATTTGTTTTTCATGTTATGACACTACTTTGGTAAGGATTAAGGATAGTTGTAAAGAATTAAAAAGCAAATCACTTATTGAATATAATGGGTATTTTTTAAAAAGTATTATGGAATAATCAGTCTTGTCTTGACATCTTAATCAACTATCATATAATTTTTACTAAGGCTTAGATATTTATAGTTAAGGGGAATATATCTATTATGCATGATTTTTTTTATGGAGATCTTACTGAATCCATTCCATGGTTTAGTTTGACCCATATCTTATTATTGGTAGGCTTTTTTATAAGCTTGGTATTGATTTGGATCTTTGGTCCGAAACTAAAGAATAAAAAATGGGAAAAATGGGTTAGATACTTGCTTGTTGTTCTAGTATTTATCTTTGAATGGAAAGTCGTTGAGAACAGAATCTTAAATGGTTCGATCTTTAGACTGCCTTTATGTGGGATTGCCTTGTATGGCTTGACCTATTCCGTGTTTCTTAAGAAGGAAAAAGTCTTTAAAATCTTCTATTTCTATGCGTTCGGTACGATTCTGACCTATTTCTTTTTTGATACCTTATGGGGATTAGACAGATGGGGAGCTTGGACTTATTTTGGGGCTCATGCGTCGATTGGCTGGTTAGCAGTATATGGATATAGAGTCTTGGGTTTTAAACTGACAAGAAAAGACTTGTATAACTCAATGGTGTTTTTAGCGGGTTATGCTTTAATCTCAGGGTATGCGACATACAAGTACGGTGGATCTGATGAACTATTTTTAAAGAATCCGCCTGTGGATTTCTTAAATGTCTTTCAAGAAATCCACCAAGTAGTCTATGTTTTGGTGATTATTATCCTCGCAATTATGTTGATGCATCTAATGTATTTACCGATTTATCTAAATGAAAGAAAAAGATAAAAAAATAGTCTTGTTTTAATAAAAAAAGACGTTGACTCTTAGTGGTTAACGTCTTTTTGATAAATATAGTTATAGTATCAATGACCGATAGTATTTATGCCTTATTGACTAAACTCTTATTTTTTAAGATTAATCTTATTTTTAAAACAATATAGACAGCGAATAAAACAATATACATTACCAAATTGGCACCTGTAGAATGAATTATTAAATGAATGAAAAGAGTTACGTAAGACAGATAAGCCAGTTTCTGCAGCTTTATCCAACTTGATTCCTTCATCTTTTTTCTTATATATGGAAATGAAGTAATAAAGAGAGGAATCATGGAAATAAAAGTAATGAGACCAAAGACAATTGGACCATTGCTGACGATATTTACATTGAAAATATTATAAAGCACATGGGGAATTATGGTAATAAAACCAATGATTGAATAATCTCTTCTGACAATATTTTCTTTTGGTTTAGGTTGTTTTTTCGGTAAAGCACCGACCAGCATAACTACATAGAAAAAAGCAAATGAAAGATAACCCATTTTAAAGAGCGTAAAACCAGGTTTATCGATGAAGATATAAGCAATGGTTGATAAAACTAAAAATAGTAGATATAGATAGATACTATATTTTTTAAACAGATTTTTAAATTTGAAAGCAAGTATTAATAACAATACAATAATTGGTAAAGCAATCATAATAAAAACCTCCAAAGTTTCATTTCTTAATATCTTATCATAAGAGACTGTGTTATACTGTTACCATGGTAACAGTAGGAGAAAAATTATGAAAATTAATCTTTTGGAATGTAATCTATTCAAAGGTCTTGATGAAAAAGACTATGATTTAATTGCAAAATCAAGTATTATCACTCATTATAAGCAAGGAGACATAATTCATTTTGAAGAGGATGTTTGTGAAGCGATTGAATTGATTATCTCAGGAAATGTAAAAGCAGAACAAGTTGATCTTGATGGCAATGTCTTGGTTGTCAGAGAATTCAAACCGGGCAGTTATATTGGCACTAATGCAATATATTCCACGATCAATCAGTACATGTTACATATTGTCGCTTCCGAGGATTCGTCTTTATATAGAATTCCTAAATATACTGTAGAGACCCTATTAAAGAATGAAAGATTCAGATTAAGGTTTCTGACTTTAATCAGTGATAATACGATGCATTTCGGTAAGCATATCAAATTGTCATATCGACAAACATTAAGACAAAAAATCATTAACTTTTTAAAAGAACAACAATTGATTCAAAAGAGTAACATTATCAGATTAAACACCTCTAAAACTAATCTAGCGATGATTTTCGGGGTGGAAAGAACAAGTTTATCAAGAGAACTACAAAAAATGAAGAAAGATGGTTTTATTGTGTTTAATCGTTCTACGATAACAATTATGAAAATTTCTTAGTAATCTAGATTTAAATTAGCGATAATGTTATAATTCTTTCGTTTAATGCAATTTTTAGGAGAGTAAGAATATGGATCTATCATTAAGAGCAAATAACAAATTAATAAGTATCACTAAATGGATGATTTTATTAATGATATTAATCATTCCAATTCAAGTAACTATTTTTTTAATCTCCCCAATGCCAGAAACTCCTCTTTTATGGTTAGAACTATTTGGCAATAATCCCTTGTTGGGTTTATTGCATATGGACTTCTTATATATCATTAACAATACCTTTTTAATCTTTTTCTATGTTGTTTTATTTATTACCTTAAAAAAAGATGGAGATATCTCCTGGTTAAATATAGCGCTTATTACCGGTATTATCGGTGCGATACTTTATTATGCATCCAATAGAAGTATTGAAATGTTATATCTAGCGAATCGTTATTTTGAAACCACTGACATAACGCTTAAAACATCTTACCTAGCAACGGCTGAAATATATCTAGATATTTGGAAGGGTACAGCTTTTAATATCTATTATGTCTTGAGCGCGATATCGCTACTGGCATTTAGTTTGATAATGTTGAAGAGTTCTTTTTATTCAAGAAAGACTGCTTACTTTGGTCTTGTTTCCGGCATCTTAATGATCATACCGTCAAGTGTCGGCATGATTGGGATGATTAGTGCTTTATTATCGCTTATTCCTTGGATTGGCTTTTCCTTCTTGGTGATGCTTAGATTGTTCAAGCTGAAGAATGAGGGGTTACAAAATGAAGATCAGTCTTGATATGGATATAAATATCTTGCTATCGGTAATAAATACCAAGTTAAGAAATCATTATGATGATTTGGATAGTTTATGCAGGGATTTGAATCTAAATAAAGAAGAGTTGATAATCAAACTCCAAGAGTTGCATTATCAATACTCTAAAGAAGTTAATCAATTCGTGTATTTGGCAAATGAATAACTTTTATGACTTTTGGTAATAAAAAAATGACTCTTTAAAAAAAAATACAACATTTAAATGGTTTTTTGGGCTATACTATATTATGATTTAGATAAAGAAGGCAAAAGTCTATTTAATTGAATGATTTCCATGAAAAAAAGCAGCATGGAATGCCGCTATTCAATTCAAATGTATCTAGTAATGATTTATTCTTTTTAAGGGATTACAAAATGTGTGAGATAAGTAACCCTTGGAGAATGAATAAATATAAAAAGAAAGAAAAGTATGTTTGGATTGGTATTACTAGATTATATGAAAAAGACAATTTATGTATTATAGGTTGATGAATTCTGGGAAATCATGATCATCGAAATCTAGATTGATAAATTCAGGAAAATCATGATCTTCGAAATCTAAATTGATAAATTCAGGAAAATCATGATCGTCAAAATCTAAATTGATGAATTCAGGGAAGTCATGATCGTCGAAATCTAAATTGATGAATTCTGGGAAGTCATGATCATCAAAATCTAGATTTATAGCGTCAAAGTCAAATGTCTTGTTAGTAGATGTTTGGGCTTTAATTCCGAGTACTAAAGTAAGGGTTAATACCATCAAAAAAGTTAAAAGTTTTTTCATTTTTATAATCC
>JAQVFZ010000073.1 GCA_028697025.1 Candidatus Izemoplasmatales bacterium
CAACAGCCAGTTCTGGATTACCTGCAGCCTGAGCGGCTGTCGTTTCAATAAACACGATTCTCGCGTTACCAACATCCTTTTTGTTCACGATACCATACGTCTGTACCGCTTTTCGAACGATCTGCGTATAAGAATCGCCGGCACCTGCAGTGTAGCTATAGCTCTTGTCTTCTTTTGCTGTTTCTTTTTTGGCTTCCATGAAAAATCGGACATCATCGCATTTACAACCAATCCGTCCCAAGAATTCTTATCGTTATGATAAGTATGTAGGGCATAGCGGATTGTATGCATCATGTCATGGGCGTTAAAGTTGGTGAAACTGAAGCCGTTACCCTTCTTTTCATATTCATTGTAAGCTTCAATCGTGTCTACCAAACCACCGGTTTCCCTGACGATTGGTATGGTTCCGTACTTCAAGGCAATAATCTGTCCCAGTCCGCACGGTTCAAATTTCGAAGGCATCAAGAACATATCGCTGGCCGCATAAATTTGATGGGCGAGTTTGTTGGAATAGCCTAAATATGATTTAACCTTGTCCGGGAACTTCTTCTCGAGTTCGGAGAAATACTTTTCATAGTTTTCTTCACCGCTACCTAAAAGCACAAAGGAAAAGTCGTCGCTTTTAAGCATTTCCTCGAAAACTCTTTGTATCAAGTCAATACCTTTTTGATTGACCAATCGAGAAATCAAGGAAATTACCGGTCTTTCCAGCGGAAAATCGACTTTCAAAATTTTAAACAAAGCTTCTTTATTTTTGGTTTTACCTACCTTAAAATCGGCTACTGAGAATTTAAAAGGAATCAATTTATCCTTTTCCGGTGAAAATTCATTGTAATCCACACCGTTTAAAATCCCCATGACGTCGCTACCGCGCGCTTTAAGTAGATTTTGCATGCCATAACCGTAGTAATCGGTAAGTATTTCTTGTGCATAGTGCGGTGAAACGGTTGTAATCATGTCCGCGGTAACAATACCTGATTTCAAGAAATTCAAATGACCGTCAAATTCAAAACGGGAATCGTAGGGAATTTGAAACAGTTGGTAATCTTGTAAAGGGAATACCCCCTGATAAGCAAGATTATGTAAGGATAAGACAGTTTTGATATTCAAATCTCGATATTTGGTCTTTAACAGCAACGGAATCATTGCCGTATGCCAATCGTGACTGTGAATGATATCCGGCATGAAATCGAGATGCTTCAAGGATTCCAAGACTGCTATCTGAAAATAAGCGAAGCGCTTGTTTTCATCGCCATAGTTATAAACACTGTCCCTGGAACCGAAATAGAATTCGTTTTCTAGAAAATAGTATTGGATATTGCCCTTTTTCAAAGTCTTGATTCCGACATACTGTTCTTCTTTGAAGGAATCCATCTTAAAATCAACCAGATCTTTGGCTTTTTCTTTATACTTTTTCGGGATAGCTTTATAAAACGGCATGATTACTCTGACATCAACGTTTTTCAAACGTTTTATTTCATTGGGCAATGAGCCGACAACGTCTGCCAATCCCCCGATTTTGACAAATGGTGAACATTCTGCACTGACATTGAGAACCTTGATCATAATAAGCCTCCTTGGTTTTATTATAACAAAATTTTATCTCAGACAATCTTGTTTGGCCAAAATTTAATTAAATCTTTTTTAAACACGGAGTAGATGATGTATGAAGTTTCCATTAATAAAAGCAGCAACAGGAAACTGGCTGTACTTAAGTCAACCAATTTGAAAATTTCCCTTAAACCCGGCAAGGTAAAAGCAATGATCGAAACTATCGCCGAAGCGAAAATCAGAATCGTTTTAGGCCAATTGAGCGGAGTTGCGACATTGACTAAAACCAACCAGTAAGCGAAGGTGGCGGCAATGATGCCAACCGTCGATATTTCGGCTGCATAGACGATGTTGAAAGCGGAAGACACCCAGAATACCGCTAAAAGATTGGCGACGATGATGAAAGCGCCCGGAAGAACGTTTTTCATCACGTTGACAAGGAAATTGCCCGTAAATCTCCGGTTATTAGGCTCAAGAGCGATAAAGAACGAAGGTATGCCAATCATGAAGGTTTCAATCACAAACATCTGTACCGGTTCAAATGGATAAATGTTGGTTGTGAACAACAATATAACCGTAAGTAAGATGGTGTACAAGGTTTTTACCAGATAAAGTACCGCAGCTTTTTCCAAGTTGGAAACGATTTGACGACCTTGTTTTACAACTTTAGGCAAAGCGGCGAAATCATCCGTCAACAATACAAGATGGGAAATGTTTCTGGAAGCGTCGGTACCGCTTCCCAGAGAGACCGACACATCGGCTTGTTTGAGAGCCAAAACGTCATTGACTCCGTCACCGATCATGCAGACCTTACGTCCTTGATTTTGTAGATGCTCGATCAACAATTTCTTTTGATGAGGTTTTACCCGTCCGAAAATATTGTAATTAAGGGCAATCTGTTCCAACTCGCTATCTTTTACATCATCAAGGGATATGTATTTGTCGGCATCGATGATTGACGCTCTTTTGGCAATTGCCGAGACAGTCATGGCATTGTCACCGGAGATGACCTTGACGTTGACCGCGGCAGCATTGAATTGCTGAATGGTTTGAATTGCCGAACTGCGGATATTGTCGTCGATGATAATTATGGCAATTGGCCTTACTTCACCAGCGATTTTTTCTTGTTTGATGCTTGAAACTTGCGCCAGCAACAAGACCCGTTTGCCTTGTTCAGCGTAATTTTCAACTTGTTTCTTGATTTTCGCATATTTGCTCTTATATATCATTTCGGGAGCGCCAATGGCGAAAATTCCTTCTGAAAATTCAACCAAGGAATACTTGTTCTGAGAATCGAAACTAACGATTGATTTGACTTTGAAATAGTTTTCCTTGCCAAAATAATTAGTCAATGCTTCTGCTGTTTGATTCTTATCGTTTAAAGCCAGATTCATTGAAGAAATCAGCTTTTTAATAATACTTTCATTAAAATCGTCGATTGCCAAAGGTGGATTGTTTATGAATTCGAATTTTTCCACTTTCATCGTTCCGTCGGTAATCGTTCCGGTTTTATCCAAACATAAGGTGTCGACTCTTGCTAGAGTTTCGATTGAATAAAGTTCTTGAACCAAAGTCTTGCTTTTTGCCAGTTTGATTACAGACGTTGCGAAAGTCATCGTCGTCAGTAGAAATAATCCCGACGGTACCATTGCGACCATGCTGCCAGCCATTTTGGTTATGGCATTATAGAAAAGTTCGGTGTTGTTCATGAATTCAGGCAGGTAATCATAGTTAGAACTCTTGTATGCTCCATAAAAGGTCATCAATCCCAAGGGAACGATAATGATGCCGATATATTTCAACAAGAGTTTCAAAGAGTTTAAAATTATCGATTTGGGTTTCGCCAAAGTCTTGACTTTAGCCTGCAAAGATTCGATGTAATTGTCTTTACCGACAGCCGTCGCTCGACAATAAGCTTCGCCATTGATGACGTAACTGCCGCTTAGCAACGTATCGCCGACAGTTTTGACGATTGAATGCGACTCGCCGGTAATATTTGCTTCATTTACAGATAAAACACCGGCTTCAACGATAGAGTCGGTAATGATCTGTTTATTTGCCGACAACACGAAAATATCGTCGATGACCACTTCATCAACAGCTATTTCCAATTCGACGCCTTCTCTGACAACAGTCGCCTTGGAATCGGTTATCAAAGACAACTTTTTAATGATTGCTCTTGCTTTGAATTCCTGAAATATCCCAATCAGGGTATTCGCCAAGGCGATAACCACAAACCAAGTGTTCTCATAGCTTCCTATAAATATCAACAACATGGCGATAATCGCCAAAATCAAGTTAAAATAGGAAAAAAGATTGCTGCTGATAATCTTCCACGGACTTTTTAAATTGGATTTAACAGTCTTATTGGTCTGTTTGCGGTTTATTCTTTCGTTTACTTCCAAACTTGTAAGTCCGAAAGCTTGATAATCATTCTGTATTTTCTTTTTAGCCAATTTTATCACCTATATTAATTATATCAAAAAGAAACTTAGTTTATACATAAATTCAAAAAAAAGAACACTAAATAAACTTTAGTGTTCGTAGATGCTGCCGCCGATAAATTCTCGCAAAAGCGAATCCTTTGGTACATGGCTGCCTTCAATGCTCGAGAAGTATTTCAAGAACTTCAGCAATCTATTAGCCTGAATAAAATGATGTGAGCCTTTTTCAATATGTTTCAAGGCGTTTTCCGCATAAGTCTTTAGAACTGCAAATTCGTAAGTCAATTCCGAATTGAAGATATAATCGGCTGTTTCAATATGAGGATATATCCAGCGATATTCGCCTCTTCTTACTGATGGCCACATATCCAGAGTCTCTTCCGGAGTTGTGTTTCTGAACTGCAAATCCCTGACAATTCGGCGCAAAAGTCTAAGATCCGTCAAATTGATCGGATTGTTGTAGTCGATATTGATTTGCGTGAATGGCGATATATAAATTTTAAATTTCTTCTCTGCCGCTATTTTTTTCGACAACTCATTGTTTAGGGCATGAATACCCTCAATGATTATTGGCGTGGTATCCTTGATGCTAAAAGCCTCGGTCCAAGTTCTTTTCTTCAATTTAAAATTGTAATATGGCAGTGAGACTTCTTTTCCGTTGATCAAGTCTTCCATATTTTGATTGAACAAATCGATATCCAGAGAATTTAGATGTTCAAGATCCGGTTTGCCATATTCGTCGATTGGCGCTTGTTCGACCGGCAAGTAGTAATTGTCGATGGAAATCATCAACGGTTTCATTCCCTTAGAAGTAAGCGTGTCCTCAAGTCTTCTGGAAAATGTTGTTTTTCCGGATGAAGACGGACCGGCGATCGCGATAAGGCGAATGTTTTTCCGAGCGATGATTAAATTTGACAACTCGTCCAATTGCTCCAAATGACGATTTTCACAAAGTTCGACAAACTTGTCGATGTTACAAGTTTCGATGCATTTATTCATTTTGTAAATCATGTCAACGCCGAGTTTGACAGCCCAATTCTCGGATTTGTTCAAAACATTGAAGAACTTAGGCGAATCGGAAAATTCCGGAATTTCTCCCTTTTCTTCTCTACGTGGATATCTAACCAAAAATCCAGGGTTCAAGAAATGGATTTCATAGTCTTTTAGATAACCAGTCGATGGTACCATATAACCGTACATATAGTTTTTATAACCGTCACATTTATAGATATTTACTGCTTCATGACGATATTTCAGGGTTTCAACTTTGTCTAAGTATCCTAATGCTTCATAATATTTGGTCGCTTCTTCAATCGAAATTTGCTTTCTGGTAATATCATGGTCTTCACTGATAATCTTATTGATTTCCTTGATGATATTGTCAAGCATTTCCTTATTGATGACGGTATTTACGGCACGGCCATAAATCCCCATCGATATTGAATTGGAGAATTTGATCTGCAAATCCGGATAAATCCTGTAAGCAGCCATACAGATCAAGAATCTCATGCTTGTCGCATAGATTCTGGTTGAATCGTAAAAGGAATAATCCAAAAACTCGACTTTTGCGTCATATGATACTCTATAGGACAATTCCCGTAAACGATTATTGACTAAAGCGGCGTAATATGTCCCTGGATACTCCTTGACCAAATCTTTAAGATAAACTGGATTATTGAATTCACGGATTTGATTCTTGATTGTTAATTTCATCGTCTCACCTCATTTTTTGAGTGTATTACTATTTTACTACTTTTTAAGAGAATTGCAAGAAAAAACCCAAGATTTATCATTTGGACTAAATGTT
>JAQVFZ010000009.1 GCA_028697025.1 Candidatus Izemoplasmatales bacterium
AACTCTCCATATTTTTTATATGAATTATTCTTTTTAGCTCATATTTTTTTTCTTTTGCTTGGTTCGTTGTTATTGTTCGATTTCTTTCATATGTTTAGTTTTCAAAGATCAGTTCCCTATAGGTTGTCATAACCTTGGGATAAGCCGTGCTTTTTCGCACGCTTAATTATTCTATCATACCCACCAATACATGTCAACTATTTTATTCTCAGATTTTTCACTTTTTTTGCATCTTTTTGAAAATCATCGAAAAGCGGGCACTTAACTCTTGTTTTTTCCCAATATTAGCCATTTTTTAAATAAATTTTTTTTATTTTTTTAAAGAAAAAAGTAGCCGTAAAAGACTTAAGCAATTACGGCTACTTATCTTTTTACTCTTCGAAATTATCGTATGGATCTTGTTCGGCTTCCGGTTTTTCGTATGTGAATTCACTGTCGCGCAATATTCCGGTACCAGACGGTATCAATCCGCCGATAATTACATTTTCTTTCAATCCCAGCAATGGGTCTTTCTTGCCCCTGATGGCTGCGTCTGTAAGTACTCTTGTAGTTTCTTGGAAGGATGCAGCTGAGAGGAATGAATCACTCTTCAAGCTGGCTTTGGTAATACCTAATAAAATCGGTCTTGCCACAGCCGGCTTAAGTCCCGACATGAAAGCTTTCTTGTTGGCTTCAATGAATTGATTGACGGAAACTTGACTTCCTGGCAATAATTCAGTGTCGCCTTCCAAAATGACGATTAAGCGTTTTGACATTTGTCTGACGATGATTTCAATATGTTTGTCAGAGATATCAACCCCTTGGGAACGATATACTCTTTGGATTTCCGAAAGAATATACTTTTGCACCGTCTCCATATTGGTAACTCGCAAAAGTTCTTTAGGGTTGATGGTGCCATCGGTAAGTTGTGCACCCGAATTCACAAACTGACCTTCTTGAACTTTCGGTTGGACGTTGGAGTTGGTTTCATAATGTTTTTCTTCGATTTCGTTTTTGATATGGATAATAAATCTTTCTTCAACCGGTTCAATTCTTGAAACTGTTCCGCTGATTTCTGAAATTATCGATTTTAGTTTAGATTTTCTCGCTTCAAAGAGTTCTTGAACACGAGGTAAGCCTTGAGTGATGTCGTCTCCTGCAACCCCACCGGTATGGAAGGTTCTCATTGTCAACTGAGTACCAGGTTCACCAATTGATTGGGCAGCGATGATTCCGACTGATTCACCGACTTCGGCCTTTTCGCCTGTAGCCAAGTTTTGGCCATAGCATTTACGGCATATTCCGACTTCCGCAGTACAGGTAAGTGCAGTTCTAATGGCTGCAGTCTTAATTTTGGCTTCAGCTACTTTTTTAGCTTTAAAATTATCGATATAATCATTTCTTTTCACTAATACTTCGCCGGTTTCAGGATGGACAATATCTTGAGAAGCATAACGTCCTGTTATTCTTTCTTCAAATGTCTCGATTACTTTTCCGTCGCGATTGTGAATTTCTTCAACCCAAATGCCATTATCGGTGCCGCAGTCTTCAACTGAGATGACGACGTCTTGACTAACGTCAACAAGTCTTCTGGTCAAGTAACCTGATTCGGCTGTTTTCAAGGCGGTATCGGTAGAACCTTTTCTCGCACCATGGGTCGAGATAAAGAATTCCGACATGGTCAAGCCTTCACGGAACGACGCCTTGATCGGAAGTTCGATGGTTTCCCCGGATGGGTTACCCATCAAACCACGCATACCGGCTAACTGAGTGAAGTTAGAGGCGTTACCTCTCGCTCCCGAGTCGCTCATCATGAAGATGTGGTTGTCGTTTTTGAGTTCGTTGATCAGACCGTCCTGGATTTCATCCTTGGCTTTTTTCCATTCGTCGATGACCAATTTCTTTCTTTCGTCATCTGTCAGCATGCCCATTTGGTACAAGTTATAGATTTCATCAACTTTTGAGTCATGTTGAGACAAAATGTCAGCTTTTTTGGAATATACCTGTACGTCTGAAGCCGCTACGGTGATGCCGGCCAACGTTGAATATTTGAAACCGATGTTTTTCATCTTGTCCAGCATTTTTGAAGTTTCATTGATTTTATATTTTTCAAAGATCTTCGCAATGATTGAAGATAAGAATTTCTTCTTGAACGGAGATACCAATTCCATTTTGACAATAGTCTCATGGATGTTTTCGCCCGGCTTGATGAAATATTTAGCTGGAGTTTCCACATTTAAGTTGGTTTCGGTCGGTTCATTCAGATAAGGGAAACTGTCAGGCATGATCTTGTTGAAAATCAATTTACCTGGAGTAGTAATTAAATAATATGATGTGAAGTCCTTTGGAACTCGTTTAATGAATGAAAGGATATTATTGGACTGCATGAAGCTGATATCATCAGTGTCGATGGCTTGTTCAATAAAATCAACTGAAGGCATGATATGAGAATCCAATTTAAGCGCAATACGTGAATGTAAAGTCAGATAATCATTTTCGTATGCCAACATAACTTCATCGAAGTTGGAGAAGTATGAACCTTCGCCCTTCTCTCCGGCTTTTTCCAATGTCAGGTAATAGTTACCCAAAACCATGTCCTGCGACGGTGTAACGATTGGTTTACCGTCTTTCGGAGCCAGGATGTTATTGGATGCCAGCATCAAAACGCGTGCTTCAGCTTGAGCTTCTTCTGAAAGCGGTACGTGAACGGCCATTTGGTCGCCGTCAAAGTCGGCGTTGAAAGCCGTAGTAACGAGCGGATGCAAACGAATTGCCTTACCTTCGACAAGCTTCGGTTCGAAGGCTTGAATACCTAGTCTATGCAATGTCGGAGCACGGTTCAGCAGAACCGGATGTTCTCTGATGACGTCTTCCAATACTGCCCAAACTCTTTTATCAAGTTTTTCGATTAAAGTTTTGGCATTCTTCAAATTGGAACTGATGCCTCTTTCAATCATTTCTTTGATGACGAAAGGTTTAAACAAGGTTACAGCCATTTCTTTTGGTAAACCGCATTGGTACATTTCCAAATCCGGGCCGACGACGATAACGCTACGGCCAGAATAATCTACACGTTTACCAAGAAGGTTTTGACGGAATCTACCTTGTTTACCTCTCAGCATATCCGAGAGTGACTTTAAGGCGCGATTTCTTTCCACGACCATCTTGCGACCGCGTTTGGAATTGTCAATCAAGGCGTCAACCGCTTCTTGAAGCATACGTTTTTCATTCTTAGTAATCAAATGTGGTGCATTTTGTTGGAATTGACGTTCTAGACGTTTGTTGCGGTTCAAGATTCTTCTATATAAGTCATTCAGGTCAGTGGTCGCGAATCTGCCGCCGTCCAGTTGTACCATCGGACGCAAATCCGGTGGAATGACTGGCAAAACTTCCAGAACCATCCATTCCGGTTTATTGTCGGAATTGCTGAAAGCTTCGACAACGTTTAATCTTTTTACAATTTTTTCACGACGTTGTTTTGAAGCGGTTTTAAGTTCAACTCTAAGTCTCAGCGTTTCTTCTTTTAAATCTAATTTTTGCAATAGATACTTAACAGCTTCAGCTCCAGTCAATGCTTTGAAACGAGAACCAAATTCGAAATATTTGTCTGTGTACTCTCTTTCCGACAAGATTTGCTTGAATTGCAAATCAGTTTGTCCGGGTTCAACTACGATATATGAAGCTAGATAAACCACTTCTTCCAGATCTTTGGCCTTGATGTCAAGCAAGATTGCCAGTCTTGAAGGAGAGTTTCTTAAATACCAGGCATGAACGACTGGGGCTTTCAGTTCAATATGACCCATTCTTTCGCGTCTGACTTTTGCTTCTGTAATTTCCACACCACAGTTCGGACAAATCTTTCCTGGGTGAGAACTTTTCTTTGATTTTGTAGAACAAGCACATTGATAATCTTTTGTCGGTCCAAATATCCTTTCGCAGAATAATCCATCCTTTTCTGGTTTCAATGTACGGTAGTTGATTGTTTCGTGCTTAGTAACTTCTCCGAATGACCAGCTTCTTATTTCTTCAGGTGAAGCTAATCTAATCTTCAAATGTGAAAACTTCTGACTCATAATCTTTCCTCCTTACGATTGAAAACCATATTTAGTGATGTAATCCTCTTGATCGTTATCGACCAAACTCTTGTCAACTTCATTGGCTCCCGTATCCTTATTAATAAGTTCTACATAGATTCCAAGTGATCTCAATTCTCTTGTCAAGACTCTGAATGATTCAGGTAGTGATGGTGCCGGAATCGGCTTGCCGTCGGTAATGGCCTTGAAGACTTTGTTTCTGCCGATAATATCGTCAGATTTGACTGTAAGCATTTCTTGCAAGGTATAAGCTGCACCATATGCTTCCAAAGCCCAAACTTCCATTTCTCCAAATCTTTGTCCGCCGTTTTGCGCTTTACCACCCATAGGTTGTTGAGTGACAAGCGTGTAAGGGCCAACGCTTCTTGCATGTAATTTATCGTCAACCATATGATCAAGCTTAATCATATACATGACGCCTACAGATACTTTATTGTCGAATTTTCTGCCGGTACGTCCGTCATAAAGCACATATTTACCATCAGGAGACATCTTGGCTTCAGCCATGATATCATCGAGGTCATGTTGCTCAACGCCGTCAAATACCGGAGTAGCGACATGAATTCCCAATTGTTTCGCAGCCATACCCAAATGGATTTCCAAGACTTGACCAATGTTCATACGTGAAGGCACGCCCAGTGGGTTAAGCATGATGTCGATTGGCGTTCCGTCTTCCAAGTATGGCATATCTTCTTGTGGCAATATTTTTGAAATAACCCCTTTGTTACCATGTCTACCGGCCATCTTGTCACCTTCGGAAATTTTACGTTTCTGGACGATATAAACTCTGACCGACATATTTACACCTGGGTTAAGTTCGTCTTTTCCTCTGGTAAATACTTGGACGGATCTGACGATACCGCCACCACCATGAGGAACTCTTAATGATGTATCTCTAACTTCGCGTGATTTTTCACCGAAAATAGCTAAAAGCAATTTTTCTTCAGGAGACGGATCAGTTTGACCTTTTGGGGTAACCTTACCAACCAAAATATCTCCTTCTTTAACTTCAGTACCAGGAATGATGATGCCATCGGCATCCAAATAACGTCTGCCGTCTTCACCGACGTTAGGAATTTCTCTGGTGATTTCTTCTTTTCCTAATTTAGTGTCTCTGGCTTCAATTTCATATTTTTCGATATGAATGGAAGTATAAACGTCGTCTTGAACCAATCTTTCATTCATGATAACGGCATCTTCATAGTTATAACCGTTCCAAGTCATGAAAGCTACAACGACATTTCTGCCGATAGCAAGTTCACCTTGATCCATTGAAGGGCCATCGGCGATGATGTCGCCGGCTTTAACCTTTTCACCAACTTTAACGATTGGGGTCTGGTTGATGCAAGTGCCTTGGTTCGATCTTAAAAATTTAAGCAACTCATGTCTTTCGAGGTCTCCGGAAGCAGTTCTGATTCTGATTTCTCTGCCATCGACATATTCGATTGTACCATCATTATTGGCGATGACACTGGTTCCTGAGTCATGAGCAACTTTATATTCAATACCGGTTCCAACCAGTGGAGCTTCCGGTTTTAATAGCGGAATTGCTTGACGTTGCATGTTCGCACCCATCAAGGCACGGTTGGCGTCGTCATGTTCCAAGAATGGAATTGAAGCGGTCGATACGGAAACGATTTGTTTTGGCGAAACGTCCATAAAATCGCAGCGATGTTTGTCGAAGATTCTAGTTTCGCCATTGAGTCTGGCAACAACTCTGTCTTCTTTTATCGTCATATCATCATTTAATTTGACGTTTGCTTGAGCAATGACAAAATCTCGTTCTTGATCGGCCGATAAATAAAGTAATTCATCAGTTACTCGCGATGTTTTCTTATCTATTTTCAAATATGGCGTTTCGATAAAACCATATTTATTTACTTTTACGTAACATGCCAAGGAGTTGATCAAACCGATGTTTTGACCTTCAGGCGTTTCAATCGGACAAATTCTGCCATAATGGCTTTGATGAACGTCACGAACTTCAAATCCGGCTCTATCTCTGGTCAAACCACCAGGTCCAAGGGCAGAAATTCTTCGTTTGTGAGTCAATTCATCCAAAGGATTGGTTTGTTGCATAAATTGCGACAATTGTGAGCTGCCGAAGAATTCCTTGATTGATGAAGTGAGCGGTCTGATGTTGATTAAGTTTTGCGGCGTGATAGTCTTAGGGTCTTTAGTTGACATTCTGTCTTTGACATTCTTTTCCATCTTTGCCAAACCGATGCGGAATTGGTTTTTCAAAAGTTCGCCAATCAATCTCAATCTTCTGTTTCCCAAATGGTCAATGTCGTCAAGATTTCCTACGCCATTGAAAAGATTCAAATAATAGGAGATACTTGCCAAAATGTCAGAAGTTGTGATATGCCAAGCGATTTCTTTGGAGTTATTGCCTATCAATTTGATTCTCTTGGTTTCGCCGGCATCATCTTTGACGTCCACGCTCAAAACTTCTATATAAACGTTTCTTACAACATTTTGCACGAAAGCTTCGTCAGATTCTTCAGGAGCCAACTCATTGCGGCTTTCACGGTCAATGATTTGTTTTAACTCTTTTTCAAGCTCTTTGTCAAAAACCACTTTTTGCAATAAAGCGGTACGGTTTTCGGATATTAAATCTAAACTGTTATAGTCTAGTTTTGTATTTTTGGAGATGACTACTTCTCCGGTTTCAGGATTGATTAAATCCTTGCTCAACTTGACGTTGACATCTTTGTCAAGTAGCGATTTTACGCGATTTACCACATCTAGCTTCTGGTTAACTTTGAAACGGCCGACATCAGCTAAATCATATCGCTTGACATCAAAAAGCCTAGTTACGAAAAACTCTCTGGCACCTTCGGTCGTTGCTTGTTCGCCTTGTCTGATTTTCGCATATACTTCTTTCATCGCTTCTTCAGCGTTTTGGGTCATATCTTTTTCAAAAGTATTTTCAAGGAATTCGTGTTCGCCAAAAATGTCAACAATTTGCTTCTTGGTTGAGAAACCCAAAGCCTTTATCATCGTTGACAACAATATCTTTTTCGATCTATCTATCTTTGCGTAAAGTATATCTTTTGAACCCATCTCATATTCCAACCAAGCACCCCTTGTCGGAATGACTTGACCGAGATATTTATGTTGCAAGGTTTTCTTGTCGACTTCTTCCGAGAAGAAAACGCCAGCTGAACGGACGATTTGTGAAACGATAACTCTCTCCGAACCATTAATGATAAAGGTTCCAACCGGTGTCATCATTGGGATATCGCCCATGAATATTTTGTTTTCAACGATGTTGTTGTCGTTAAGAACTTCACCAGTTTTTGGATCGACTGAATCTTTATTCTTCAAGCGAACGCTAACCTTCAAAGGTCTTGAATAATTCAAATCTTTTTCCTTGCATTCGTTGACGCTGTACTTCGCCGGTTCAAATTCAAAATCACCGAAATATAATTCCACATTACCATTAAAGTTGGTAATCGGAGAAATGTCCTGAAAGAGCTCTTTAAGCCCTGTTTCCATGAACCACTGGAATGACTCGGTCTGGACTTCAATTAAATTTGGTAATTCAACGTTGGATTTGACGCGGGAGTAGTTTCTTCTTTCTCTAGTCTTCCCGTATTTGACGGTTTTGTAATTCACACAATCACCTCATAAACTTGATTTTGGATAGGTTTTTATTAAAAAACACTATTAAATGCAAAAATGCGCATTCTATCGCATTTTAATATTTTATCACAATTGAACAAGCCAGTCAATTATTTAATGCACTTTATTATATAATAGCCACTTTTCTTGGCAATTACTTCCACTTCACGGTATAGCGATTCGCATTTCTTGATTGCAGAAGGAGCCCCCTGTTTTTGATTGATTACGAAAATGAAATTTCCTTCGTCTCGCAAAAATTTAGCTGCATCAGTAAAAATCCGGTAAACCACTTCTTTACCGGCACGAATTGGGGGATTGGTAATAATCAAATCAAAAGTGTCAGTTATTGCCGAAAAACCATCACTATAAAACGTTTCAACCTCAACTTTATTCAGGGAAGCGTTTTTTTGTGTCAGCTTGATAGCTCGGTCATTGACATCGGTCATCGTCACTCTTGCATTTTGATTATTAGACTTGTAGATTATTCCCAAAGGACCATATCCACAACCCAAATCCAAAAAACTCTCGCTATCTATCGATAGTACGTTTTCAATCAAGAGTCTAGAACCAAAGTCTAGACCCGCTTTTGAAAACACTCCGTGGTCGGTGGTAAAGGAATACACTTTTTCTCTAATATTCACATAAATCAATTTTTCATTGGTCTTTAACGAATCATTTTCTTTAGAATAATAATGTGACATTCTAGCTCCTTCAAAAAGACTAAAAACCTGAGAAAAACTCAGGTTTATAAAGCCTTGAAACTATAATTATTTTACTTCTACTTTTGCGCCAGCTGCAATCAACTTGTCAGCGATTTCTTTAGCTTCGTTTTCTTTGATTTTTTCTTTGATAGCTACTGGAGCTGAGTCAACGATTTTCTTAGCTTCGATTAAGCCTAGGCCAGTCAATTCTCTGATGACTTTGATAACTCCAACTTTTGATGCGCCAGAATCGATTAACATAACGTTAACTTCTTTTGGACCTTCATCTACAACTTCAGCTTCAGCTGCAACAGCTGGACCAGCTGCAACTGCAGTTGGATCGATGCCGAACTCTTCTTTCATTGCATCGATAAGAGCCTTAATTTCTAAAATATTCATTTCTTTCAATGATTCGATAAAATCTTTAGCGTTTAATTTTGCCATTGTTATTTCCTCCTAATTAATTACTTTCTACAGTTTGTTCTGGTTTTGTTAGCATGTCTAATCCGACAGCCAATTCTCTTAATGGTGCTAATAATTGTGTAGCCAACATTGCAAGTAAAGTTTCTTTTCCAGGTAATTGAGAAATAGTCTTAATTTGATCCTGGTTGTAATAATCGCCATCGACAACACCTGCTTTTATGACGATTTCTTTGTTTTTCTTTGCAAAAGCATATAATACTTTTGTAGCTGCAATTGAGTCTTCATACGCAAATACAACTCCGTTTGGACCTTTTAAATCTTGAGTCAAGTCATTGTATCCCACTTCTTGAGCTGCTCTTTTGGAAATATTGTTTTTGATGACAATGATTTCACAGCCGGCTTCACGTAATTGATTACGTAATGTTTCTGTTTGTTCCACAGTCAAGCCTTGGTATTCCGCAACGACTAATGATTTTGCGCGAGACATTTTTTCAGCGATCTTTTTAACTTCTTCTTGTTTGAAGTTAATAATGTTCTGATTTGCCATTTTAGACCTCCTTATGTCTTATTAATAGAAAACCTCTTTTTCTAAATCGAGAAAAAGAGGAATAAATAATCTTTATTTATTATGTCTTTGTCTCGGTAGGGTATTAAGCCAAATATTAGCACCTACTGTCTTTGATAAAGTTATTTATTTTTTTAGTACTTCAACTTTAACACCAGGTCCCATTGTTGATGAAACGCTGACGTTCTTCATGTAAACACCCTTGACGGTTGAAGGTCTAGCTCTTCTGATTGCTTCCAAAACTGTGTTATAGTTTTCCACAAGTTTAGGTGTTTCAAAAGAAACCTTACCGAAGATTACTAGAATGTTTCCAAATTTGTCAACACGGTAAGTGATCTTACCACCTTTTGAATCTTCTACAGTCTTAGCTATATCCATAGTTACGGTTCCTGTCTTAGGGTTTGGCATCAAACCTTTAGGTCCCAATAATCTACCGATCTTACCTAGAGTTGCCATCATATCTGGCGTAGCAATTACTACGTCGAATTCAAACCAGCCGCCTTTTATTTTTTCAACTAAATCTTCGTCACCGACATAGTCAGCTCCGGCATCTTTAGCTTCTTGAGCTTTTTCGCCACGAGCGAAAACCAAAACTCTTTTAGTTTTACCGGTTCCATGCGGTAAGACTAACGCTCCTCTTAAATTTTGTTCTGCTTTACGAGGGTTTAAGTTTAAGTTGAAAGCCAATTCCATTGATGCGTCGAATTTTTCAAAGGAAACAGATTTTACTAATTCAATAGCTTCTTCAATTGCGTATCTCTTGTTGCGATCTACTTTAGCTAATGCTTCAGAATATTTTCTTCCTTTTGTAGCCATGTTCTTTCCTCCTATATTTGGTTTTAGCGGAATGTCCTCCCAATTATATAGTTGTATATATCAAACAACTAATAAACTCAGTCTTTTACGACAATTCCCATTTGTCTTGCCGTACCTGCAATAATGTTCATTGCTGCTTCAACATCATTAGCGTTAAGGTCTGGCATTTTGAGTGTCGCAATTTCTCTTAGTTGTTGTTTCGTAATTGTAGCGACAGTCTCTGTTTTTGGATTTCCTGCACCTTTTTGAATCTTACATGCTTTCTTTAACAAATCACTGGCAGGTGGTGTTTTTGTTATGAATGTAAATGAACGGTCATCATAAACGGTTAGCACTACCGGAATAACACTGCCGACCATGTCTTTTGTACGTTCATTAAATTGCACGCAAAATTGTTGAATGTTAACTCCTGCTTGTCCTAAAATCGGTCCAATTGGTGGAGCAGGTGTTGCTTTGCCACCAGCGACTTGCAGTTTAACAACGTTTTTAATCTCTTTAGCCACGAAAGACACCTCCTTATTTTCGTGATGTGGTTATAGGGATTTCATCCCTCCCACTTTAAATCCTTTTGACACGCTGAATTATTATACAATAAAACATATTTTTAGTCAAGATTTTTTTACTGTAAAAAACTTTAAAATTAAATATCGTATTTAGCAGTAATTTCTGCAGGGGTTTTTCTCAATAAAGTAAAGATTGGCAACATGCCGAATATCGAATTGAGGAGATAAATTCCGACAATCCCACCGATAAACAAGTAGAATGGAAAATGGAAAAACATCGCGAATTCTCCCAGTTGATTTTGCAACTCGATTACGATATAGGTCATCAACAGATAGCTGGTTAACGAGCCCATGGTCGTAAAGGTGAAAATCTCGGAAATGAAGATTTTGTAGATATCCCTCTTTGTCGCTCCGATAGCGCGATAAACGCCAATTTCCTTGATACGATTCAACATGGATGATCTCATCATGAAGAAAATATAGACTATGATACCAATGATAATGAAAACAATCTGCGAAATCTTCAAGGAATTTTGTTCTTGAATTATTGATTGATGATAAGCCAACTGTTCTTCATATTGATTATATAAAGTATAACCCAAAGCTTCAAAATCAGTAATAGCAGATTCAGGATCATCGACATAAAACAGCAATCTTGGCGAATAGAATCCCGCTTCAAAAGACAGCAAGTTCAGTCTTTCCATTTCATCGTTGGCGATGATAAACTCTTCACCTTTATAAGTGAGATCATTGTCGGCTTCATCATAGATGCCTACCACTTCAAATTGGTTAATCAATGGCGAAATATCTAATTCGTCGCCTATCATATAGCCCATGTTCACATGGGTCATTATTTCTTGTGAGTTTTCCGGAATCCTGCCTTCAATCACTTCAATTAAGCCTTCAACTTCACCATAACTTGCCACATAATCCAGATAATAATTTTGATTGAACGCATAAATCGCTTTATCCATTAGAACTACGATTGGCGATTCGGTTTCCACAATCCCAGTGATAGTAAAGCCTGGTTGGCCAGAGTCATAGTAATAGTTTGAACCCTTTATCTGAGATCCAATCAATTCTTCAACTTTGGTTACATTTAAGTCTTTAAGTTGTTTTGTATCAATTAAAGCTTCCGCAACCCATAAGTCGATGGCAATTTCCCGGTTATTGTCGGGCATTTCACCATATTTTGGCGTCAATCCTTCGAGTTCAGACAATTTTACCGGAAATACTTGTTCGGAAATATTGACTTGTCCTTGATAAAAATCTTCATAGTTCAACAATATTTGTGTCGATTCGACATAAGGCGAAATTCTTACACCATCGGTTTCATCGAGAATTTCCATAATGTCATCATATGTCATTTGCTTGTCATAAATATCGATTGCCATCAAGTCTTTCGGTGCATAGATAAAATCCCTCTCATCGACATAAGTGTTTCCGCCGTATGTTGCGAGTTGGAATACCAGAATGGCTGATACGATAAAGTACCCGAACAAGAACAGTTTGCCGACTAATTTTTTTCTCGAAAATACCCGACTGAATCCTGCTTTTATCGTGGATTTCCATCTGATAAAGGATTTTTTATTCTTATTGTGTTTGATTTTTTCAAATTGGGAAAGATCGAAATCATACTCGGAAACATCAGTGATTTCCCGCTTTTTGTAATGGTCGTCAATCAACCGGATTTCCGAACTTTCATCGAGATATTTAATCTTTCTTTTCGAATTGACCTTTACATATAGACTGCCTTTGAATTCGATTAGTTTGATGTTAAGGCTCTCGTCTTTTTCATGATCGTAATAATAATCGATGCCGCTGCTCTTAAGTCCTTCGTCCAGATGCAAGTCTTTAAGATAAATATTTCTTTCATCGACGTGATCAAAGCCGGTTTGGGCAGTGTTTTCATAATCATTTACGACCACACCGTCTTTCAACTCGATGATTCTGTCGGCGTAGAAATCAACCAAACCGCGTTCATGCGTGACCAAAATAACCAATCTTGTTTCTGATATTTTTTTGATGATGCTCATGATTTCAAAAGTGTTGTTTGCATCAAGATTTCCTGTTGGTTCATCGGCAAGCACCACTTCAGGATCTTTAGCTAAAGCTCTGGCAATGGCCACTCGCTGTTGTTGACCGCCGGATAAAGCCTTAACATTTCTTTTACGGTAATTATACATGCCGACACTTTCTAGAACGTAGTTGATTCTTTCTTCAACCTTGTCTTTGTCATATAGTCCGGCCATATTTAAAGCTATTTCAATATTTTCATACACCGTTTTGGATAAGATCAAGTTATAGTTTTGGAAGATATATCCGACCTTTTCATTTCTTAACATGTCCCATTGCAGAGGGTTATACCGTCTTATTGATACGTCGTTGAAGATAATCTCGCCACTATGAAAACTATCCAAACCGCCGATAACATTAAGAAGCGTAGTTTTACCGCAACCGGAAGGTCCGGTCAAAGCGACTAATTCCGTTTTCGGAAAATCTAGAGTCGTGTTGTTGATAACGTGAATTTGATTTGATTTATTTTTGTTGTAATACTTATGTAAATTTCTTAAACTAATCATGATTTTACTCCAAATCCGTCTTCAATGTCTTGGAAACGCTGCTGGAGAAAATCTTGTTACAGTATCTTCTCGAAACAAACAATGACATTAAAACCAATAATATTAAGTATATGAAGTAACGATAAATGTCAAAAACTTTAAAAGCGTTGAATGGTTCCATGACATTCATCGGAATTGATAAAGACAAGGCTAAAAATACAATGAAGGCAACCGCTACAATATAGAGGTTTTCTACATAAATGAAGGTTTTTATCACGCGATGATTTGCGCCTATGGTTCTAAAAATGGCGTAATCATGCAATTTAGTATTGATAATCATCTTAAAAATTACATAAGTGATGAAGGTTGAACCAACCATAGTGACTATCAATAAAGCAATCATACCGATGCTTGCCATCAATAGAATCAAGGCTTGATAACTTTCATATGGAGCGGAATCGAAAGGATATACCAATTTATATTTGAAGACTAATCCGTCTCTTACTCTAGCAATTTGATTGACTAAAGATTCAACGTTAATATCGGACTTTGTCATAAGACTTACTTGATAGATTTCATCATAGAAGATTTGATCATAAACATTTTGATTGACATAAATTGAATAATCCTGAATGTTTGTGTCCATAATCAATGTCATTGGCAGGGTTTCATCGACGTAGTAATCTTTTATTTTTAAAAATCCAGTTGTTTCACAAAGGTTTTCGTTGCAGAAATAACTGCCATTCATGTAATTGTTCGGTAATCTGACTTCATCGTCAGCCAGCGTTGGATCTATTTTTAATCTGGCATAGTCGACTTTAGTATATAAACGGTCAGCGCTAATCATCACGTCGCCAAATTCATCTAAGTATTTACTTTTTTGGATCATTTCCCAATAATTGTCACTGAGATATACAAAGTTGTTGTAAACTGCCGTTACACCTAACATGTGATCGTTCGTAACCAAGCCGGCAACCTCAAATTTAACTCCCGTCAATTGGCTGGAATACATCGATTCCAGATAAATTCCGATTGCCTCTTCGCCGTCTCTGATTGTGTCAGGGTTACCGGCGATAACGACCTGATCATCTTCACTAGGCAAACCACCGTATTCAAAAACAATATCCTCCGGCAACATCGATATCGGCAAGAAACTAACTTGAAGATACTCAAAAACATTGATATTCGAATATAAAACCGTACTGAAATCTAAAGCATAATCTTTTTCAATCACATGCTTTACTTGTGAATATCCGCCTAACTCTGCCAAGTCTTGAGCGCTTAGCGGTTGGTTGTCGGTTCTTTTGACCACGATTCGATCCGGACCGGTATAACTGAAATGATAGTTCGAATTGAAACTCGCTTGATCGCTGACGATGACATACCCGCCATAAGCCAAGCCAACAAAAATCGCAAAGAAAGAGAAAACAACTATCATCAGTAAAGTTTTCTTCGGTACGGCCATTAAGTTCCTCAAGGATATTCTCAACATCGAGAAAAAATTAATTTTAAATTCTTTGTCTTCCAACTTAGGTAAATTGGCTTTTTCAACTTTCTTTAGTTCCTTGTCTTCTACTATTTCTCCGTCATATATTCTGATTTTCCTGGTCGCGAATTCTGCGACTTGAGAAAAGTCATGAGTGACCATGACCACTAATTTATCTTTGGCGATTTCCGCCAACAGTTTAATGATTTGTGTAGCTGATTCGCTGTCAAGATTTCCTGTCGGCTCATCGGCAGCGATGATAGGGCAATCTTTAGCTAATGCCCTAGCAATGACCACTCTTTGCTTTTGCCCCCCGGACAGTTTTGTCGATTTATGGTGAGCATGATCTTTTAATCCGACTTTTTCAATGATTTCCATCGCTCTTTTCCGGATTTTGTCCTTTGGATAACCCGATAACAATAAAGGAGCTTCAACGTTTTGCAAAACCGTATACGAATCGATTAAATTGTAATCCTGGAAAACGAAGGCGACATATTTCTTGCGATAATTTTCCATGTCGGAAACGCTGAAATATGAAGTTTCTTCCCCGTTGATGTACATTTCTCCCTCTTCATAAGTATCAATGCCGCTGATAACGTTTAATAGGGTTGTTTTACCCGATCCGGATTCCCCTACAATCGCCACAAATTCATTGACGTTCAATTCCAAATTTACTTTCCTTAAACCTAAGGCGATCACGTCATTGGAGCTATAGTATTTTGAGACATTAGTTAACTTAATCATCAGTATTTCCTCCTGTTTGGTCAAAGTAAATTATAACATTTATCCCCAAATAAAAAAATTACTTTTGTAATAATATCAAAATCCTATCCAAAAATCCCTAAATGTAAATAAAAACAGTTTAGTTGAAAACTAAACTGTTTGCTTGTTTTATTTATTTACTTCTACGTCGGTAAAATCAAGTTCCATTGAGGTTTGTCTTTCAAACATTTCAATAAGGACATGAATTTTACCCTTATCTTGGTCAATGTTTTCCACAATAACTTCTTGTCCCTTGAAGTTACCGTTGATGATTTTGACTTTTTCGCCTGGTTTGACGTTGAATTTTTGCACTTGCAACATACCGCATTTTTTCAAGATTGGATTGATTTCGTCGGGTTTTAACGGTACTGGTTTTGTTCCGCCGCCACTACTGCCCAAGAAGCCGGTGACTCCCGGAGTGTTTCTGACCACGAACCATGAATCGTCAGTGACAATCATTTCAATGAAAACATACCCAGGAAAAATTTTAACTACTTTTTCTTTAGGGTTTTTATCTTTTTTGTCTGCGGGGATAATTTCTTCAGGAATCATGACTTGAAAAATCAGATTTTCCATGTTCATTGATTCAATTCTTCTTTCCAAACTGACTTTAACGGAGTTTTCAAGTCCGGAATAAGTTTGGACTATATACCAAAGCTTTCTTTGGTTGATATCGTTTGTATTAGCCATTATAATCCCTATTAGTTACCATAAATGAGTTTGAATAAAGGATCGAAAGCCAAACCGTAAAGGAAGAATACAAACATCAGGAACAGCAAGAAGGAAAATACTCTGCCGCTATTGGTCGCTAAATCCTTGCCACTTGGCCAATTTACCTTTTTCATTTCGGAGATGCTTGGTTTGATGTAAGGAATGAAAAGATATACCAATACTAGCACTCCAATTAAAACCAAGAATGAACCGGTCAAGATTCTCTTTAGCGTCGTATTGAAGAAAAAGTCGATGATGCCAATTCCTGAGTTACCCAAGATTTCTGCTAAAGTCGGTGTAGCACTACCGAACTTGCCAATAAGAATATATACTCCGTATAGGATTAAAACCGGTGACAATATTGCCAACAGCCAGTTTTCAAATTTATACTCTTTTTTTAAAATTGACATTACTTTACTTTCAGATTTAGCTGCTTTTTCATTAGTAGGTTTTATGTTATTTACTTGTTTTTCTTTTGCCATTTTATTTCCTCCTACTTTCCCTCTTTGTGGATAGTATGTTTTTTACATTTTTTACAGAATTTCATTACTTCGAATCTGGTTGAATTATCGGTCTTTTTGATCTCATAATTGCGAGATAAGCATTCTGTACAGATTAAAACTGTTTTATTTTTCATTTCATCAACTCGCTTGCTTTATTAATTTTATTAAAAAAAGAACTAAAAGTCAAGAAAATCATGTCATTAAATGCAATTTAATTTTTTTTCTTATTCTATCGATGGCATTATATACTTTTTTCTCTTCTACCTTGAGAATTTCAGCACATTCCCGAACAGTTCTGTTTTCAATTATCTTGATTTGGTACACTCTTTTTTCAAATTCTGAAAAAGAATGTAGTGAACGATAAATTTCTTCATCAGTATAGAAGGTTGCTTCACTTTCCTTCAGGAGATAATCACATAAAATCGGCAATCTTTCTTTTTTGAAAGTATAGTAACGCATTTTTTTGTTTTTATAGGAAATCAAAAAATTATGTAAATTCGCTTCAAAATATCTTGTGAACGTTTTATTGAAAGTTTCATCAAACTTGACAACTGATTTGTGGAGAATCATCAGGGCTTCCTGATAACAATCTTCATAGTCCTGTGTCAAGTTGAAACTTTTGACTTTTTTCGCAATAAGAAATTGATATTTGTCAACTAATAATCGAAACGCTTCATCATCGCCTTCTTTAATTAGGTTGATAATTTCAAAATCATTATAATTGCGAAATATCATATTTTCATTTTTTTCCTTAAAATGTCAAAAATGATAATTCCTGCGCTTACCGAGGCGTTGAGACTATTGATCTTGCCAACCATCGGTATTTTAACGTTGAAATCCGTTGTTTCTTTTATTAATCTTGAAATCCCTTTACCCTCGCTGCCAATAATGACGCATAGAGGCCGATCGACAAAGATTTCGGTATGAGTCATTTTGGCGTCAAGACTGGTTCCCACAGTCCAAAAACCAAGTTTTTTCAGTTTTTCCAGGGTGTTGCGCAAATTTGTAACTTCAATGATTTTCATGTTTTCAATTGCGCCCGAACTGGTCTTGGCCGCTACGCCTCCAAGTTTCACCGAACGGTTTTTTGGTATTATGATGCCTTTTACTCCTCCGGCTTCTGCGGTTCTGATGATAGCACCAAAATTATGGACGTCAGTGATTCCGTCGAGCATCAGCAACAAAGGAACTTCATTCAAATATAGTAGCGGTATAAACTCTTCTAGACTATATGTTTTGTAATCTTCCATTTCTAAAACGATGCCTTGATGATTTCCTTGAAAGGACTGTTTGAACTTTTCTTTGCTGAGGATTGAGGTTGGTATTTTTCTGCGTCTCAAAACGTTTAAAAAATCAGAAGTCGTTCCTTCCATTACATAGGCTTTGAATATTTGTTTGTTGCTGTCGAGAGCTTCCTGACAGGAGTTCTTCCCGTATACTTGTACACTCATTATCTCACCAATTATAGTTTAACATAGAATGCTCATTCTGTTTTTGAAAAATCAATTTCACTATTGGGAATTTGATTTTTGATTTCAACCGGATTTTTCTCAATCGTCTTGACCGTGAAATCAAGAATTTCATTTAGTCTCTCAAAATTCTTTTCCAAATAGAGATAGCCGATGACCGCTTCAAAACCTGTTGATTTGTTATAGGTTGTGACATCGGAATTTTTTGGTTTATGAGTAGCAGTTTGGTTTCTGCCTCTTTTAAAGATTTTAATTTCCTCATCGGTGTAAAACTCATTATTTAAAAGTGTAGCGACATAGGCTTGAGCTTTGGCATTGGTGTAACTGACCGCTAAATTATGAAGATCATTTACCAATGTATAGCCTTTGCTCAGGCAATATTGTCTAATCCACATCTCATAATAACCGTCGCCGATGTACGCTAAAGTCAAACCATTATAGAGGATCATATGATTCCTCTTTCGACAAGTTTGCTTCTTAGTTCGTCTGCTAATTGGAAATTTTTGCTGTTTCTGGCTTTTTGCCAATCGTCATACAGTATGCGGTCTGCTTCTGTCAAACGGTCAAGTTTGGCATCAAGCCCCAAAACTTCCATCATATATTTTATGGCTTTCAATTGTTGGTTAAGGTAATTTGCATCAGTGTTTTTTCGCAATGATTGATTAATCGACTTTATCATCGTTTGCACTGATGTAATGGCATTGGCAGTATTGAAATCGTCTTCCATTGCGGTATTGAATTTGTCAACTTCAGCTAGGATATCCTTTGATACAATTTCAATTTCTTCATTCAATTTATGATCAAGTTCAAGTTTCAGGAATAATGATTTAACAGCAGTCTGAAGTTTTTGCCATTCTTTGACGTACATGGCAAAGCTTTCGTCGTCGTAGTTTAAAGGAGCGCGGTAGTGAGTGCTCAAGAGAAAATATCTTAATGGCATTTTCTCGGTAACGTCCTTTACCAAAACAACGTTTCCTAAACTTTTAGACATCTTTTCATTCTTGAAACTCAATCTGCCGTTATGCATCCAGTATTTTGCCAGTGTATGGCAATGCAAAGCTTGAGATTGTGCAATTTCATTTTCATGGTGCGGAAACTGCAAATCGACTCCACCGCCATGAATATCAATTTTTTCATTAAAGATATCATCAATCATCGAAACGCATTCAGTGTGCCAACCCGGTCTACCTAAAGAAAACGGCGATTCAAAGTTGATCCCAACAGTGGTTTTTTTCCAAAGAGTAAAGTCTAGAGGGCTTTCTTTTTTGGGATTGATGTCAATTCTGCTTCCGGCAATCAAATCATCAATGTTTTGATTGCTTAACTTGCCGTAATCCTTAACTTTATCCACTCGAAAATAAACGTCACCGTCAACGTTGTAGGCATAGCCTTTATCAATTAACTCTTTGATGAACTTTATGATATAGTCCATGTATTCAGTTACTTTTGGTTGGATGTAATCTATCTTGCAATTGAGATCGCTCAAATCTTTTAAAAACGCGTCAATATACTTTTGACTGATTTTTAACTCGTCTTCTTTTTCTTCCATAGCTTTTTGAATGATCTTGTCGTCGACATCAGTAAAGTTTGATGCGAATTTTACTTCGTATCCCTTTTTTTCCAAAAACCTTTTTACTGTATCAAAAAACACCACAGGACGGGCGTTGCCGATATGGATATAGTTATAAACTGTAGGTCCGCAGACATACATGTTAACCTTATTGGGATGAATGGTTTCAAACTCTTCTATTTTGTTGGTGTAGGAATTGAATATTCTCATATTTTACCTCTTCTTTTTAACATACTAATTATAGTTTATTAACGTCTGTTTTTCAAGTTAAACCAATGTTTTCTAGAAAAACGTCATTGACATTAAAATCAATTAAATAAACAGTTTGGCAAAATAAAAGGTCACATTGAATGCGACCTTTTATTTCAATTTCTACTATGTTTAACAAAAGTTACTATAATCTCACGATATTTGCAGCTTGAGGGCCTCTGTCGCCTTCGATAACGTCAAATGACACTGCTTGACCGTTTTCTAGTGATTTGTACCCATCGCCTTGAATAGCTGAATAGTGTGCGAAAATGTCTTTTCCGTTTTCGTCAGTGATGAATCCATAACCTTTTTCTGCGTTAAACCATTTTACTGTTCCGTTCATTTAAATCTCCTTTATTTATTTGATGCTAAGGTTATTATAACGTTGTTTTCGATTATTTGCAAGCCAAAAATAAACCTCAGCATATTTAAACTTCTTCAATTTCCTCTATTTCTTCATCTTCACCTATCCCGCTTTCGAGTCCTACATTCTTGATATCGTGGAAGCGATTATGGATTTTTTCCACTCTGGTGTTGACTTGATCGCTGTTCTTTTTCACCGAATCAATCGCTCTGGATAGTTTAAGCCAGTCATCACTGAAACGATTGAATTCCTTGCTTAATTTAATCAATTCTTCCGTTATCAAGCTTGTATATTTATTTCTTTCCGAATCGATTATAAAGGCTTTGAAAGAAGATAAAAGCGGAATTATGGTAGTGGGTGAAACTATGGTGACGTTTTTTTCTCTGGCGTATTCAACAATATTTACCAATTTCGAATGCAAAAGCGTCAAAATGCCATCGCTTGGAACAAACATGAAAGCATAGTCGGTGGTAAGTGGTGGGACAATATATTTCTTCGAGATATCATTGATATGCTTTTTGACGTCTTGACCAAAGGCAGTAATTATTTTTTGTTCTTCTTCTTTCGTCAATTCTTTATTTTCGAAAAGTTGTGAATAGGCAGAATAAGGAAATTTAGAATCAATCGGTATCATGCCATTTGGTTTTGGCATGAAAACAACCGCATCAGCCCTGACTAAGTCATCTCCTTCTTTTAAAGTGTATTGCATCTGATAGAGTCGATCGTTGACACCAAAGACGGATTGCAGCAGTTGGCTAAGTTGGTATTCTCCGAAAGCTCCACGGGCTTGATTGTTGGATAGAATATTTTTTAAAGAGATCATTTCTTGGGATAAAAGTTGGATGTTCTTCTGCGCCTCATCAATCACTTCAACGCGTTTTGCAATATCGATAAAAGTTGTGTTCGCATCCTTGAAACCTTTTTCAAATCTTTCTTCGACAATCAAATTGATTGAGGCAATTCTTTGGTCGATTGTACTTTTCAATTCCCTGAACTCAAAATTGAAACGGTTATTCATTCTTTCTTGGAAATCATTGATGGTCAGATAAAGTTTCTCTTTTAACTCTGATATATTGCGATTGGCTAAATCTCCCGATGATAGCAACTGATTGTTAACCTTGTTCGCCATATCGATCAAACTGGAGTTCAATATGCCGGATATGGTCGTTTCCATCCGCTTTAAATCAGTTTGGAGTTCAATGTTGTTTTTTGCTTTCTTTCTATCCAATGCAAAGTTAACGATTACTAAAGTAAACGTAACTAAAACGACTACCAATACTATGATCAAGATGATTCTTTCAAAATCTGTCAAATTACTGTCCTCCCGATAATTTTAAAACATTGGACTGAATAGATTGAACCATCCTTGAACAACTCTTTTGATGATTCCGCGTTTTTGCCATGATTTTAAATCGATATTGTCTGATTTGGTCAAGTCATCATTAAAACTTCTGACCAAATCGTCGACTGCTTTATTTTCAAAAATACTGGTCACTTCAAAATTTAGATGAAAGCTTCTCGGATCCAAGTTAACTGAACCGACACTAGCGACTTTATCATCGATAATCAAGATTTTGGAGTGGACGAAAGTATCTTTATATTCATATATCTTGATTCCTATCATCAACAATTGTTCATAATAGGATTGAGTGGCGTAACCTACGGTAAAATAATCGTGTTTCCCCGGAACTAACAACTCGATATTTATCCCGGATTTAGCAGCTATCTTCAAGGCAGCCATCAGTTCCGGTTCAATTATCAGGTATGGAGTGACGATTTTTATACATTTTTCCGCTCTAGTTATCATTTTGAGATATACGTCTTTAATCAATCCGTTTTCAAAATCAGGCCCGGATTCGATGATGCTGAATAATCCCGGGAAATTCTTGCTAGATTTATCCAACGGCTTGTCCAAAACATCACCTGTGATGTAATACCAATCTTTTACGAAAACATTTTGAATGCCGGTCACGCCGTTGCCTTTCATCATAACATGGGTGTCTCGCCAGAATTTGAATTTAGGATCGCGGTGATAGTATTCATCACCTAAGTTTAGACCGCCAACGAACCCAACCTTTCCGTCAACAACAATTGCTTTACGATGGTTGCGAAAGTTGACGTTGGAGTTGAAGATTGAGATGGTTTGCGGATCGAAGACGCCAATCTTCACTCCGGCTTTTTTCAAGGTTTTCAAGTAACGATGATTGAGATGTTTATTTGAACCGAAATGATCATAGATAAGATAGACATCCAAGCCTTCTGAAGCTTTATTTTTCAGTATATCCAAAACTTCTTTGCCGATAGCATCGGTTTTAACGATGTAGAACTCCATAAAGATGTAGTCTTTGGCTTTCTTTAACTCGCTAATTAAAGTAGGAAAGAAATTATCGCCATTATCGAGGATTTCAACATATGTATCATCTTGATAAACCGCTCTTTGGGTAGTCGTCTTGATAAACTTGAACAAATCTCCGTACCGATATTCATGATAATTAATATCGGTAGATTCCTCTAGACCCAAAAAAGCTTTTTCGGCAATCAACGGCCTTGTTTTCCAAAATTTCTTGGTCTGAAAATCGCGGGCGAAGATATAATAGAGAAAAACACCTAGAATTGGATTCAAAACGATGATTAAAATCCAATAACTCTTGTTATAGGCATAGGTCGGTTTCAGTAAAACCCTGATTACGATACCCAAAGCTAAAAACCAAAAAATCCCCGCTAGTACGTAAAGCACGATTTTCGAGGAAAATATCGAAGATAATGAACTTACATAGGTATATTGTACCAGGGTAATTGTGTATACGAAGATACCCACAACCCCTAATGCAATAAGAACAAATATTCTTTTCATAATCAACTCCTATTATATGTATATCTTATCATAAATACACTAATTAGTACATAGCCTTAAAGCGTTAAAAAACCACCGAAAATAACTTTCGGTGGTGTTAGATTATCAATCTATATTTCAAGGACTTTAGCTTTTAACCCGAATTTACGAACTGAATTGATGGCAGAGATGCAACTGGTTTTTACCGGGTATGTTTCTCCCGTCAACAACAATTGATTGGTTGGCGAATAAAGATTGAATTGATAGCGATTTTGTTTGTCTTTACCAACGGTAAAACGGTTATCGGCTATTGCAGCTTTAATTGTCTCTAAGCCTTGCTTGGCAGTAGCTTTGCTGGAGTAGCCTTGAGAGACAAATAGTACTTGGGAATTATTGGCTTTGAGTCGAATCAAGAAATCTTTGTTTTCCTGATATATTTCGTATTTCCCTGTGGCGTTTTCTTCTATTTTATCGAAAGCAACTAATTCTTCCCTTATTTCATCTTCAGCGATTTTGGACAGAGTTTCAATCTTATCGGTTTTATAGAATCTTTTGACCGATTCAACGGCTGATTCGGCTTGTTTCAAGGTCGAGTAAAACTCTCCGACCATGATTACACGCGCTTTATTGGCTGTGTATAATTGGTATTGAGAGTAATTGCTTTTGTCAGTATAAATTTCAAAGACGCCCGTCTCGACATTTTTCTTGAAAGTTTCAATTCCCGAAAAAGCGCCCTTTTCCGTGGTGTACCTTAGAGAAACCGCCAGTATCTCACCGTTTGAAGCTTTCAATCGATACTTGAAAGATCCGGCTTCAGGATAGACTTCGTATTTTCCCATATATTTGGTTGGGGTTTCTTTTTTCACTTCTGGTTTTGATTCTGTTTTTGGTTTTGCTTCCGGAGCTGCTTTTTCTTTGGTTGAAGTTTTTGGCTCCGATTTTTCTTCTTTTTTTGGCATTTCAAACTTTTCAATCGGTTCGGTTACGACCGGTTTTTCAGATTCTTTAGGCAATTCTTCAGTTGTTTTAGTTTGTTTCACTTGATTTTGATTAGTAGAGCTTTCAGCATTGACTTCTCTTTGTTTTTTCTTATTTTTAAAAAACCAACACATATTTTATCACCTCTCAATGAATATTATATCAAACTTTGATGGATATTAAAATCATTATAGAAGGAAATCATGCCTAGAATTCATTTTTCAAGTATAAAAAATAAAAAAACACAGGGTGTGGAGTCCTGTGTCTTTTACTTTTGGCATTTTAACGTTTGCTGAATTGCGGTGCTCTACGTGCTTTCTTAAGACCGTATTTTTTACGTTCTTTAACACGTGGGTCTCTAGTTACTAATCCAGCTGGTTTAAGAATTTTTCTGTAATCCGGGTTAACTTCCATCAAAGCTCTTGTAATCCCTAAACGGATTGCTCCAGCTTGTCCGATAATTCCACCACCATTTACATTAACATCGATATCAAATGTATTTTCGTTTCCGGTTAAGACTAATGGTTGTGAAACGTCTAGTCTTGCTAGTGCAGATGGAATATAGTCGGTGAACTCGCGTCCGTTAACTACGATTTTACCATCGCCTGGTCTTAATATTACTCTTGCAACTGAAGATTTTCTTCTTCCAGTTCCGCGATACATAACAGATTTAGCCATCGTTTCCTCCTAACCTTTTAGTTCCATAACAGCAGGTTGTTGTGCCTGATGTTTATGTTCGTTACCTGCGTAAACGAATAATTTTTTGTAAATTTGATCTCCGAGTTTATTCTTTGGTAACATACCTTTAATAGCTAATTCAACCATTCTTGTTGGTTTTTCAGCCATTAATACTTTAGCCGTTTTAACTTTTAATCCACTTGGATAATTGGAATGAGTATAATACTTCTTATCTTCCCATTTATTGCCAGTAAGGACGATTTGATCGGCGTTGATGACGATTACATAGTCGCCGCAATCTACATGTGGTGTAAATGTCGGTTTATGTTTTCCTCTCAATACAGATGCTACTTCAGTAGCTAAACGACCTAATGTTTGTCCAGCCGCATCAACAACGAACCACTCGCGTTGAATTGTCTTTTCATTTGCCATGAATGTTTTCATTTTATTACCTCCTTAAATTTTTATTAAAGAGCTAGTGGGCTATAAAATAAAAAATGTACCTTTATTATCATATCACTTGTCTATAATTAAGTCAACAATTATTATCCAC
>JAQVFZ010000074.1 GCA_028697025.1 Candidatus Izemoplasmatales bacterium
GCGAATAGTTTTTCTATCTCGCCATTTGCTACAGTAACTAGAGCGCAGTTAATTGATACGACTTATAGCGGCGGCTACAAAACTTATATTATTCAATATGACATTACAGCTGAAAATAATTCAACTTCCCAAACCTTTACGCATACAATTATTGAAAGAACCGTTGAGTTGACAGCGGCTTTTAAAGATGGAAACGACGTGCCGCTAGATAATATTTCAACAACTAGAGAAGCTTTAACCACTAGATTCGAAATTGATTTGGGATTTGATACTTCGGATGATATGTCAGGGCCAGTTAATTACAGCGTGGAACTAACTGATCCCGAACATATTGAAATCAGTGTTGTTGGTACAGATTTTGACTCACAACCAATTACGAACATACTAGGCTTAACTTACTCTTCAAATAATTATTTAATCATTGATATGAGCTCAGAAACCCTGCCAGGAACATATACGTTCACGATCACCTATAACCGCGGTCTTACCGTAGGCATGATTACTTTTTTGGAATTAGAAATCACTAAATCTGAAGGAACAAATGCATACTTAAGCGATATCAAATTCACGCCAATTGCTTCTGAATCAAAATATCCTACTATGGAAATAACTAATCAGTACAATGCTGATGTAACTCAGATTTACAACCCTTCGGTTTATTTCTTCGGAATTGACTATGACGAAGCAGATGAGTTCAATTACGAATATTTTAGATTATATGGTCAGGTAAATAACATTCCGCTTGAATCGTATTATCCATACATGTTGGATTATTTACCTCTAGGAGCAACAATATCCAGGTATGATCCATCTAGGACCGATTGGGCAGCCAATGACTATTACAGCCCTGAGGTTGATAACCTTTCAACAGAAGAACAAAAAGGAGTCTTAGCTGCAGATTTCACTGAAGTTGTTGGCGATGATAATATCTTCATTAGATATAGAGTCACTTCGGAAGACGGCGATTCTCAAGTTTACTACAACATTAAAGTTAATGATATTACCTATAACGTAACATTGATATTTGACATTTATTACTGCGACGATCAAGACGTATGTGTGTTGGCTAAGAATACTTTAGAATTTACTGAAGTGGTTCAAATAAACGTATATAATTTATATGTTCATGCAAAAGACTCGACATTCACCGATCCTAATCCGGATGAAAACAATCCATTGTATTATCCTACGTTTAATAGAGTTAGTGGCGAATATAATTCAATGACTCAATTTGTTTATACTGACGCCAGCGATTATAATTATCGGTTTGGCCGAAATCGAGCCGGTTTCTATATTTTCGAAGTCGTATTACCATATGATCAGTATTTGAATGATATGTACACTTATGAAATAGAATTCACAACCTTCACCTTAGATGATGTTGATGATTTAACCTTTACATCCAGTAAAGATTACAATGGAAAATATTACTACATCACTTATTCTGAAGCTAACAGAACCAGAAGATTTGACATAAAGATATCTCGTGCAGATATCGCCGGCAATAAGCCATTCGGATTGTTTGATTTCTTTAGAAGTTGGAGTTGATATTATGGGTAGAAAAGAAGAAAAAAGAGTTAGTCTATCAAGAAGAATCATTAGTTTGACGGTTTTTGTCAATGTGATTTTTCTAATAATTGTTTCTGCTGGATTCATGTTTTACACTTTTTTCAGCATTAATCAAAATAAAACTCAATTAGTTCAAAATCAGACTCAAGCAATTGTTAGTTCTACAGAGAAATTCCTCTCAGAAATCAAAGCGGATGTAGATTTGTTGACGAAAAATCAACTGGTCATCGATTACTTGAACTATGTTAACGATGGTTTTGAACCAATCGTTACTGAAGAAGACCCTAATTATCATATTTATCATGATTTTTTGGCAATAATAACCACACTCGTTGAGCATCAACCTAATCAGGCTTATAATTTGATATTTGTTGCTACTGAATATAACTGCCTTGACGCAAGCGATGGCTGTGCTATCACTTCAACAGGACAGCTGTTGTATGATACTTGGTACATCAATCAAAGACCTTGGTTCCAAGACTTAGGTGAGTCGGAAGAGAAATTCACTTCACCTTATGAAGATGCTTTGACTGGTGAGTATACTTTTACTTACGTAAAAAGAGTCATTCAAAATGATGTGACAATCGGTTATGTCGGTATTGATATGTCATTGTCTAATTTAGGAGTTTTGGTTGACTCAATCGATAAAGACATTAACGGTGAAGTTGCAGAAATGTTGGTATTTACCGATTTTGACGATGATCCTAGATTGGTTTTTTTCAATAAAGACAAGTATACGGATTATTCAATGTTAGAGAAGAGTCAATTCATGGCAATTGACGATGAAAAAGGCTTTAGTGAAACCGGTATTAACAATCTAGTGGAAAGTTATCAGGAATCGGGAATTTTAAACACAAAAATATTCGATAGCAATTATCTTGTAACTTTTAACAGCCTTGAGGAGTTCGATTGGCAAATATTAATTTTAATTGACAACAATCGGATTGTGTCAATGGAGCTATTATTTGGGGCGATTTTACTATTGATAACTTTATTGGTTTACCTGACTGCGCTTTTATTGAATCGTAGAATCAAGAGAACTTTAGCGCCAATTCACAAGATATTAGAATCGCTAGAAGAAATTAAAAACGGAAATTATAAAGTAAAAGTCAATTTAATTGAAAACAATGAAATAAAAGAAATTGGCGATGCCATCAACTTAATGTCAAAGGAAATTGAAAGACAGGTTGATCTGGTATATGAAACATTTGCTTATGATACATTGACAGGATTAAAGAATATTAGCGCGGCCCGAATCGACATCAACAAAAATATTCTTTCTGGGAATAAAAAAGCCGCTGTATGCATTTTCCAAGTTGAAAACATCAAAAATATCAATATTATCAAGGGGCAAATAGTAGGGGATAATCTTCTTAAAACAATCGCCATCGAATTAAAAACCTTGCTCGGAAACAGTGAATACATTTATGCCAATGGACATGATGAGTTCATCTATATTATGAACAATATCAATTCCCTGGAAAATGTAGAAAACAATATCTCAAGAATTTTAGCCTATTTCAAAGAACCTTTGACTGTTAGAAACATCAAGTTGGAAGTCAAATTCTATATTGGGATCTCAGTTTATCCTACAGATGGTAATGTCTTGGATGATTTGATAAAAAAAGGCGACACTGCCCTTTATAAAGCAAAACAACTAGGAAATAAACGTTATTTGTTCTATAATGAGAATATCGCGAGGGAAATATCTTACAAAGCTCAAGTATCGGAACAATTAGCAAAAACAATTGAAAACAATGAATTATACTTAAAATATCAACCGTTGGTTGACAACAAGAATGAATTATACGGTTTCGAAGCCTTGGTTAGGTGGCATTCGCCAATCCTTGGAGAAATTTCGCCTAGCAATTTCATCGGTAACGCCGAAGAAAATTACATGATTGTACCGATTGGCACTTGGGTTTTACGAGAAGCTTGTGCAATGCAAGTAAGGCTAAAAAATCTTTTCAACAAAGAGTTTACCATCAGCGTCAATATTTCCTCGATTCAATTGATGCAATATGACTTTGTCGAAACGGTAAAATCAATCATTAAAGAAACTGATATTAGCGCTGAATACTTGACATTGGAATTGACGGAATCAGTTTTCTTGGATTCTACCGTGATGATTGAAGAAAAAATTGCGGACTTGAAAGCTCTAGGAATCAGATTCTCGCTTGATGACTTCGGTACCGGATATGCATCTTTGACTTATTTAAGACAAATTGCTTTCGATAACATCAAAGTTGACAAGAGTTTCATCGACGGTATCTTCGGGACTGAAAACGATCATAAGATCGTCGGCACCATCGTCAACTTAGTTCATAACTTGGATATGGTAGTCATAGCGGAAGGTGTTGAGTCAAAAAGGCAATATGAGTATTTAAAACAAATCGGAACCGATGTCTTCCAAGGCTATATGATCAGCGAACCAATAACTGAAGAGGCTTTGAAAGCCTTCATCAAGATGTTTTATAAAATTGCTAAAGCTAAGCGCATGGATGTTCTTGCCAGCAAATATTAAAGAGGTGAAATATGTTTGATTTAATTTTTCTATCGGATCCCGCTACATCAAGTAGACCGTGGGAAATAGTAGTAGCCGTCTTAATCATCGTTATTACCGGGGTTGCGTTATTTTTCCTATATCGTAATGTTTTATTTCATTTCAAAAAGAATAAACTTGAAAGAGACAATCTCAAATCAGAAAAATCAAAAGAAGAAAAGAGTGACAATATCCCGGACAATGTTTCGAGAAATCCGTTGTTGGCGGAAATCAACAAGGATATCGCTGAAATCAAAGAGGGCGATTTACGACTTTTCTTCGCAATCAATCTTGATAACTTCCGTTACATTGTTGACAGTTACGAACAAAAAGACATCAATAAGGTTATTGATGAATATACCAAAAGATTAAAGAAGTACTGTCAAAAAGGCAGCCTCTCTGGTCATTATGAACAAGATATTTTCATCTATTATTATCGCGGTGAAATCAACAATGAAAAAATTAATCAAATCGCCGCCGAATTATTGGATTTATTTAAGTCTCCCGTCAAGTTGGGTAATCATGAACTGACAGCTTCCATCGGAATCTGTTTATTCCCTTATGACGGCATAACCGCTGAAAATCTCTTGAAGAATGCGGAAATTGCCGTTTATGTTGCGAAAAAAGAAGGTAAAAACCGCTTTTACATGTATTCCCAGAATTTAATCGAAAAAGAACAATTCAATATCGATTATTATAAACAAATTAAAAAATCAATTGAAAATGACGAGTTTTTACTTTACTATCAACCGATTGTCGACATCAGAACCGGAAAAATCATCGGTTTGGAATCGCTCCTCAGATGGCAACACCCAACGATGGGAATTTTATCGCCTGGTAAATTCCTTAACGTCATGGATTTGACCGGAGACATTACCTGGTTTGGCATTTGGGGCTTCGAGAAAGTGACCGAGCAGTATGCAGCATGGAAAAGAAACACTAAACTTGGCGATTTCTTCATATCCATTAACTTAGCACCTAAACAGTTATACGTTGACGGGCTGGCAAGACAATATTTTGAAATTGCCGGTAAACATGGCTTGACACCGGAGAATTTCTGTCTGGAAATATTGGATTATTATACAGTAATCAATAACGAAATAGCTCAATACAATTTGAAAGAATTCAGAAGATATGGTTTTAGAATGGCAATCGATGACACCGGCATGGATTATCAATTAGCGGAGGACATGAGCAAGATCTTGGCCTCAATCGTTAAAATTTCAAGAGGGAATTTATTGCTTATTACCAGCGATGATGCTAATTCAGAAAAAATTAAGAAGGTAATCGATCAAGCCAAAGCCAATCAAAAGATTGTCATAGCTGAAGGCGTTGAGGATGAAGACACTATTAGATTACTAAATAAGTGGGATATCCGTTTTATGCAAGGATTTCATTTTTCTGAGCCTGTATCAGTAGTAGATGCGGAAAAGATGATCAGAAAATCACCTTGGGACATGTTTTCTTTCAATCATTTGATTAAATAAAAAAAATGCCTAATTTAAACGATTAGGCATTTTCAGACTGTTGACAAATAACAACTTAGTTGATGAAAACTAGGTTGTTTTTTTGATTTTTAAGTAAAACTAATAAAAAACGTCTAATTTTAGTCAAAAAAGCTTGTGTAAGAGAAGATATCTTCCTT
>JAQVFZ010000010.1 GCA_028697025.1 Candidatus Izemoplasmatales bacterium
GTATTTTATCAGCTTTGTTAATCAAGTTGTCGATATCTTGGTTGAGTCCGACTAATGAATGATCCAAAGTTGAAACCATCTTGTTTACCAATGCTTCAATACGATAAATCCCTGAACCTATGGATGACAATGACTTAATCGCAAAACGACCAATGTCTCTGATATTCTTAACATGAGTGCCGCCGCAAAGATCCAGCGTATATTTCAAATCGATTGTGCGCACATAATCGCCATATTTTTCACCGAATTCAGCGATTGCCCCTAAAGCTTTCGCTTCTTCTACAGTCATAATTCTTGTAGTTGCGATATATTCATCCTTAATCATTTCATTGACGATTTTCTCGACTTTCAAGACTACTTCATCACTTATAGATTCATAATGGTTGAAGTCGAATCTTAAGCCGTCAAAACTCACTTGCGAACCCTGTTGGGAAACATGGTCACCTAAAACGTCTCGCAAAGCCTTAAACAATAAATGGGTAGCGGAATGATGATATTCGGTCAATTCTCTTCTCGCTTCATCAACCTTGGCTATCACATCCATACCTTCAAAATTAAGTGATAGTTCTTCTCTTGTTTTATGCAGAAACTGTCCATTAGGCAACTTCTCAACATCAATGACATTAAGAGCAAAATCGTCATTGAAGATGCTGCCGTTATCTGCTAATTGTCCACCGGAAGTCGCGTAAAATGGTGTTTTATCCAATACAAGACCTTCAGGAAAAACCTTGATAATTCTTGCTTTCGTAACCAAAGTTTCATAACCGACGAATTGACTGTGCGCAAGGAAATTCAAATATTCTTCATTTTGTCCAGCCATCGAATTAGTTTCGTTTCTTGCTTTTCTCGCCCGTTCTTTTTGTTTTTCCATTTCGTTTTTAAAACCTTGAATGTCAACTGAGTAACCTTTTTCTTCGGCATACTCCATCGTTAGTTCAAGTGGAAAACCATACGTGTCATACAATAAGAAAGCATCTTCTCCACTGATTGAATCGTTGCTTCTTTCCATTAATTCACCAAGTTTTTTCTCCCCGGACAATAATGTTTCCAAAAACTTATTTTCTTCCGTCTTGATGATTTTTTTTACTATATCAATTTTACCAGTTATATATGGATAGAATGGCTTGAGAATTTCCACAACCACATCGACCAATTCAACCAAGAAAGGTCTTTCGATATGAAGTTGTTTGCCATATTTAACTGCTCTTCTCAGTAACCTTCTTAAGACATAACCTCTGCCCTCGTTACTGAGCATCGCTCCATCACTTACTGCCATGGTTACAGTTCTAATATGGTCAGCAATTACCTTGAAGGATTTTTGTCCCGTATAAGTTACTTGTGAAATTTCGGAGATTTTTTTGATTATCGGCAGGAAAAGATCAGTCTCGAAATTGGTTTTGGCATTTTGAATGACTGAGGCAAATCTTTCCAGTCCCGCACCGGTATCGATATTCTTCGAAGGTAATTCCGGGTAAGCGCTTCTAGGCAACCCTTCTGTGGCGTTATATTGTGACAAAACGATATTCCACAACTCGACATAACGATCGTTTTCGATGTTTTTCTTGATTGAATCAGAGTCAAAATCGCCATAATCTTTTCCACGATCATAAAATATTTCCGTACATGGTCCGCACGGCCCAGAGCCAATTTCCCAAAAGTTATCTTCACTGGCAATCAATCTATCTTCGCTTACTCCCAAATCCAACCATCTTTGATAGGTTTCCAAATCGGTAGGATAATAGGTGAAGTAAAGTTTATCCAAAGAAAAACCAAAGTATTTTTCACTTGTCATCAGTTCAAATCCATAGGCGATGGCATCATCGCGAAAATAATCGCCAATGGAAAAATTACCCATCATTTCAAAAAACGTATGATGTCTGGCGGTATTCCCTACATTTTCGATGTCATTGGTTCTTATACATTTTTGTACATTAACAATTCTAGGATTCTTGGGTACAACCCTGCCGTCAAAGTATTTCTTCAAAGCGGCAACTCCGGAATTCATCCATAGTAAAGTCGGATCATTGTTAGGAATTAGAGAAGCCCCTTCTTCCACTGCATGACCTTTGTCCTTGAAAAAGTTAATCCAAGTCTGTCTGATTTCATTTCCTGTCATATATCTCAATTTCATCACCCCATAAAATAAATTAAAAAAGAAAATCGTCCCCATAAAAAAGGACGATTGAACGCGGTACCACCTTAATTCCGGTAATAATAACCGGCACTTAAACACTTCTTAACGCGAAGTAACGTGTGTTTTTACACCTCTCAGAAGGAGCTTCATCGATTCTTATTGTTCAGTTTCACCACTGGCCTGAACTCTCTATTCTTTAATAAAAATCCACTACTTGTCTTCATCCCCGATTTACGTGAAATATTATACAATATTTCTCTCTTTATTGCAAACAGATTACAAAAAATCTGAAATCTTTGTTTGTCCCGTATTCAACTCTTGGTTTTTGTTCTCCAAAAAGAAGTTCAACAAGGTGTTTCTCTCTCGGTCCATCCCTAAAACTCCTCGACGATATGCATCAAAATCGCCGATGAGAATCAATTTCTCTTTCGCTCTTGTCACACCTGTATATAACAATTTTCTTTTCAACATGATTGTATAAGATTTCGTGAGCGGCATGATAACAGATTTAAATTCCGAACCTTGTGATTTATGGATGGAAACCGCATATGCCAAAGTAAGATTATCCAAATCTTTTTTGCTATACTTAACAATGTTTTCCGAAAAATCTACGATCAATTCATCGTTTGGAGTAATGCCTATCACCGTGCCTTGATCACCGTTCATGACATTGTCTTCAGGTTGATTTACCAATTGCATGACTTTATCGTTGTACCAAAACTCCTTGTCCTTGAATTTGACCGCATACTCTTTATTTTCCTGATTGAAAGTCGATTGAATCAAGGCATTGATTCTATCGATGCCATTATAGCCTTTATATACTGGTATAAGAACTTGGATATCGTCGTGAAAATCGTATCCTTTTTCAATCAGTTGTCTGATTTTTTCGATAATTCTCGAAGAGATAAAATTATCATTAGCATTGATAAATTCTTTATCTTCATAGTTATTAAAGAAGTTTTCATTGATGTTTTTATTCAAGATGTCATAGGCCAAGGAAATGATGTGCGAATCGGCAGCTTGACGATGAATTACATCCAGTTCTACACACTCAAACAATTTTGACTTAATCAGGTTGTTCAAGATATCTCCAGGACCTACTGAAGGCAACTGATTGGCGTCCCCGACCAAGATGACCTTGGTAGAATTTGCAACGGCAGAAAAAAACTTTTTTGCCAAGAGCGCATCGAGCATTGAAGCTTCGTCGATGATGATAATTTTTGCCTCAAGCGAAGAATATTCATCAAACTTGAAATTGCCTTCAAAATCATATCCCAACAATTTGTGAACTGTCGTTGCCTTGAGATTAGTCGCTTCCGAAAGCCGTTTGGCAGCTTTGCCTGTAGGTGCGGCCAACTTGATTGTATCAATATCAACCTTGTTATTGTGCAACATCTTATAAATATCAATTAAACCTTTAATAACCGTTGTTTTACCAGTTCCCGGTCCACCGGTAATGATGGAAAAATTATTGTTCAACGCCGTGTAAATCGCTTTTTTTTGAGCTTTCGTGTATGTTATGTCATTAAAGACCTGAAAGTCATCCAGTAAAGATTCAAAGGTTTCGCGATCTAAGCCATTATCATTTATCTTACTTAATTCCACAACCTTTTTAGCGATAAACAATTCACTGCTATAAAGAAAATTCAGTGATACTTTATCTTCAATGAATATGACTTTACCCAAGGTCTTCAAAGATTCTAATTGTGTTTCCACCAATTCTTTCTCTACATTAAAGTCCGGATGTGAATTAAGATAAGTCATGGTATACTCAACCAACTCAGTTTTCAATAGATAAGTGTCGCCGAACTTATTCATATATTCCGTCAACAAATAATATATGACAGCGGCGATTCTTAAAGGCGAATCATATTGAAATCCGACCTTAAGACCAATCTCATCCGCTCTTTTAAAACCTATACCTTCAATATGGTCCATCAGGATATAAGGGTTTTCTTTAATGGTCTGAATAGTGGAACTTCCATAATGAGAATAGATTCTCATTGCCATTTTTGGTGAAATTTCAAAGCTATAGAGCCATACCAAGGTATTTTCCATTTCCTTGTTGTCGACGACTTCCCTAAAGATTGAGTCACGCAATTTTGCATTAATCTTTGGGACTTTGTCAAGAACATGTTTATCTTCGGCAATCAAGTCTAAAGCCGACAAACCTAAAGTTTCGATGATTCTTTCTGCGGTTTTGATACCTACACCCTTAAACAGATCGCTGGAAAGATAATCCAATAACCCTTCATAAGTGTTATCAACCATTCTTTCAAAACGATTTGCATTGTATTGAATACCATATTTGGGATGATTGGCCACTTCACCGTAAAAGCGATAATTAACCGAGTTTTCCAACTTAGGAAAAAACCCACAAACTATTATTGTGGGTTCAAAATGAACAACGTCCAAATCATCGGTATCGGTAATTTTGATTTTGATGACCGAATAAGAACTGTCCTCGCTATAGAATAAATATCTTTGAATATTTCCTTCTACGTAACTCATAATACCTCTAATGCTTCATAAATGCTTCGATGTCTTCGATTTCCTTGATAATGTTTTTACTTAAGTTTTCATGTCCGTTTTTGGTTACCAGAACATCATCTTCTATTCTAATGCCAATCTTCGCTTCGGCGACATAGATGCCCGGTTCTACAGTCACGACCGCTCCCGGTGCCAAAGGTTCCATATATGTGCCGGTGTCATGGACATCAAGTCCAAGATAATGACTGACGCCATGATAATAATACTTGTCAATCTCAATCTTTTCTTTAATATAACCCAACTTAATCATGCCTTCAGCTAATTTGTCCTTAGCAAATTCATTGAGTTCCTTAACATAAATTCCCGGTTTGACCCTTTCGATTGTTGCTTTATTGACATCAAGCACCATTTGGTATAATGCTTTCTGCAAATCATTGAATTTTCCGCTGACAGGGAAGGTTCTGGAAATGTCTCCTGCATATAGCTTTGATAAAGCGCCTAAATCCAAGAGTACTAGATTACCGTCTTCAATCACTTGGTTATTTTCAACATAATGTAAAATTGTCGCATTCTCTCCACTGGCTACAATCGTATCAAATGAGGGACCTTGAGATCCGGCGGATTTGATTGTATATTCAAACAACGCTTCCAATTGCCCTTCGTTAATACCTGGTTTGGCGGTTTTGAGAATCGCTTCTACACCCAGTCTGGTATACTCAATTGCCTTTTTGATTTCATTTACTTCTGATTTGCTTTTGAAACGACGATAGTTGGAAATCAGATTGTTCAAATCCTTTATCATCAGTTCTGGATAATTTTCCACTATTTCCGAAAAATAGGTAAAACTAATCGGTTTTTTCATTTTCTTGTAACGGAATAAATCCAAGTAAAGATTGGTCGGTGTTTTCGATAAAAGCGCCGCTCGCGAGTCGGTCATGATGCGATTGGAAATGAAAGTCAAGAAATCTTGTACAAAGAAAATATTACTTTCTTCTATGCCACTGATGCTTTCGACTTCTTTTTTTGTCAATCTTTTTCCTAACCATTTGTTGGCATAATCGCTAGCCTCTTCAATAAATATGTATTCCAAATAATTATCCTGGTCTTTAGCCATGAATAAAAAGAAATTCTCTCTTTCCAGTCCGGTCAGATAGTAGAAATGGCGGTTAGGGATATATTTGTGAAATTGATCCCAAGTCTTGTGCATCGCTTCTCCTGAAGCCAATAATGCAAAGGAGTTGTCCATCAATTCGTCCATCAATATTTTTCTTCTTAACACGTATTCTTTATTGTCCATGATAATCACCTCAGAAAATATTATAGCATGTTTATCTTTTCTCTTCATCCTATATGTGATATTTTTTAAAAAAAGACTCATTTTTCTGAGTCTTTAAACACTGATTTGTTGTTATTACGATTAATCCAAAGATAGAGAATCCAACCGGCCAATAAAGCAAAATATACCAACATCATCCATAAGACATTCAAAGGATGGGTTTGAATATCAAATATCGAACCAAGGAAAACCAGAAACAGAATGATAATGAGTCTTGAACTTATCGTAAGCATTATGTATTTTGAAACTTTCACCTTGGTTAAAGACAATGCGTAGTTTAAAATCGAAGATGGCAGAAAAGGATTGGACATCAACATTAAAACCACTACTACATTCTTACCTTCGACCACATTAAGAAAAATCCTGCCAAACTTGTTTTCCTTGACCTTTTTAGCAAAATAATCGGCGACAGTCGAACGAATGATGATAAAAATCAGGAACATCCCTAAGAAAGAACCCAGTGTTGAGAGTAGAATCGTCAAGATTGTGCCGTTCAGCGCTCCATATGCTACAGAAAAGACACTTAGATTGAAAGCGACAATCACTGTCAAGGGAAATGACGGAATGATTGCTTCAGCGAATGGCAAAACAACTCCAAAAAGCGGAGCCAACCAAATGTTGTCTTGGATTATCTGGCGAATTACATTCAGCCATTCAAAGAAAAAATCCATCATTTCTATAAAGTCTCCCGATAAAGAAAAAAGCATCCGAAGATGCTTTTTAATGATTATTTGCTAGCAAAAACCTTTAAAGTTCTAATCATTTGAGCAGTGAATGAATATTCATTGTCATACCATGATAAAACTTTAACCATTTGTTTGCCATCGACATCCATTACAAGAGTGGATTGTGCATCAAACAACGTTCCGTAAGTGATACCGATTGTATCTGATGATACGATTGGATCTTCTGTATAACCAACTGTATCTGATTGTGCATTTTTGACTGCTTGATTAATTTCTTCTGCTGTTACTGTTTTCTTCAATTCCACTACCAAATCCACGATTGAACCGGTAATTACAGGAACACGCAAGGCGATACCGTCAAGTTTGCCTTTTAATTGAGGTAAAACTAGACCGACAGCCGCTGCGGCTCCGGTAGAAGTAGGAACGATGTTAGCCGCTGCTGCTCTACCTCTTCTGGTATGGATACCTTTCTTATGAGGGATATCAAGAGTAACTTGGTCATTTGTATATGCATGAACTGTAGTCATGAAACCTTTAACGATACCAAAATTGTCATCCAATATTTTAGCGATTGGCGCTAAGCAGTTGGTTGTGCAAGAAGCTGCGGAAATGATTTTGTCTTCTTTTGTCAGACTGTCATGGTTAACACCATAAACGATAGTCTTGATATTGCCTTTAGCAGGTGCGGAGATAACAACTTTTTTAGCTCCGGCCTTTAAATGTTTGCCAGCTGCGTCGTCGGAAACGAAGAAACCTGTACATTCTAAAACAACATCGACACCTAAATCTTTCCATGGTAATAATTCTGGATCTTTTTGTGATAAAACTGGAATGTGTTTGCCTTCAACAACAATGTCTGTACCTACATAAGATACGTTTTTGTTGTATCTGCCTTGGGAACTGTCATACTTTAAAAGATATGCTAACTGTTCTGCATCTGTCAAGTCATTAATTGCGACGATTTCAAAATCACTCTTGCCGAACATTTCTCTGAATGCTAGACGTCCGATTCTTCCGAACCCGTTAATTGCTACTTTTACTGCCATTATAATTTTTCCTCCTAAATTATAGAATACATAAGTATTTTACTATAAAATCCGTAATTTATCAATAAACTATGCTTGAATAAAGCGTTTTCAAAAAACTTTTTATATTTTTTAAAAAAATAAATAAAAGAAAAAAATGAAGATTTCTCTTCATTTTAAAAATTATATTTCCTTCTTAGCCTCTTGCATTGCTTGTTTGATGCAATTTTTGTATTCACAATCATCCTTACATTCATCACAAACGACAAATTTTCTGAATTCCCTCGGAATGAAAGCACGTATTTCGTCTTCATTATATCCAGTCTGCATAATTTGATCATTGATGATTATCGGTCGTTTTAGAATTGTCGGATTATCAATGATGAAATTTGCCAATTCAGAAAACTTCATTTCTTCCGGTTCGAGATTGCTTTCCTTGAAGATCTTGGATCTGGTGGAAATTATATCTTCAAAACCGTTTTCTGAATATTTCAGCATATTCATGATGTCATTTCTCGTCAATTTTATGCCGATGATATTTTTTTCACGGTAAGGAATATTGTTCGTATCTAACCATCTTTTTGCTTTTCGGCATGAGGAACAACTTGAACTTGTGTATAATGTAATCATAATCTCTACCTCACTTCTAGAGTATTATATCATAATTACACGTATTTTAAACAACTTTTTTTCAAAATGGTGTTATAATATTACTAGCAAATTTTTTATGGAGGATAACAATTTTATGAAATGGGATTTAACTTATTTATTCAATAATCTTGATGAATTTGAAAAGGGTTATGAAAAATCGATAACCTTGATTGACAGACTTGCGGGTTATAAAGGCAAATTAAACCAGTTTTCTAGTTTCAAGGAATTCTTCCTTTTACAAAAAGAATTCGAGCAAATTGGTTTAAGAACTTATCAATACGCTTCATTGTTGAGCGATTTGAACAAAAAAGATTCAGATAATTCCGCACGTCTTCAAAAAGTGCAGATAGCTTTCGCCAGACTTCAACAGGCTCTGGCTTTTGAAGAACCGGAGTTGATTTCCTTAGGCAAGGAAAAAGTCATGAGTTTTATCAATCAAGACCAAACCTTGGAAGAGTTCCGCTTCCCAATGGAAAAACTATTCAAGCGCCAAGAGCATATTCTCGATGACGCCAGTGAAGCTTTGTTGGCAAATTATTCTCAACTTGCCAATTCCGGAAGAAGTCTATATTCATCATTATCAGTGGCTGATATCGAAGGAACGGACGTGATGTTGGATAATAAGGAAATTGTCCATATCACCAATTCCAATTATCGCGCTTTCATTCAAAAAAGCGATTCGCCTGAAGAAAGAAAAGAAATATTCGAAGCCGTTTTCTCATATTATGAAGCGCATAAAAATACTTACGCATCAATTTACAAAACCGTACTTGACGCAGATTACGCTCAAGTCAAAAACAGAAAATACACTTCATCCTTGGAAAGTTATTTATTTAACAATAATATCCCGACTTCTGTTTATCATAATTTGACCAAGGTTGCCAGAGAGAACACTGCCGCTATCAAAAAGTACATTAAACTCAGAAAAGATTATCTGAAACTAGATGAATACCATACCTATGACAGATTCCTAGATTTGGTGAAGACCGATAAGGAATACGAGTATGATGAAGCGAAGGAACTATTCTTCAATTCTATTAAACACCTACCTGAACATTTCCAGGAAAAGGCCAAAGACGTGCTAAAAGACGGTTTTGTCGATGTTAATGAACAACCGGGAAAAAGGACCGGAGCCTACTCAAGTTCAATGCCTAATCTCCATCCGTTCATTTTGTTGAACTATTCAAAAACATTAGGCGACGTCTTCACAGTAGCTCATGAAGCCGGACATTCCATTCACTCAATGTATGCTTCGGAAGCACAACCGTCAACCTTGCAAAATTATACGATTTTCGTAGCTGAAGTCGCTTCCACTTTCAATGAACATAATCTATTGGATTATATCATCAACGAATCGAATGCATCCAAAAACGAAAAAATCGCCCTTCTACAAAGAGCGATTGATGATATCCTCTCCACTTTCTATCGTCAGACCTTATTTGCAGTTTATGAACTCGAGGCCCATAAATTGGTAGAGTCCCAACAACCGATCACCGCTGATGTTTTATCTAAGATCATGATAGACCTATATAAGGAATTCTATGATTTGGACATCACCAAGGAAGAAGTCAAGCAATATGTCTGGGCATATATTCCACACTTGTTCTATACGCCTTTCTATGTATATCAATACGCCACTTCTTTCGCAGCTTCATTGAAGCTTTACGAAGAAGTCAAAAACAAGAAAGCAGGTGCATTCGACAACTATATCAATCTGCTGAAATCCGGTGGTTCGGAGTATCCGGTGGTGCAACTGCAAAAAGCTGGCGTCGATTTGACCAAGGAAGATGCTTTTAAAGCCGTTGTCAATCGCTTAAATGAATTAGTTGATGAATTAGAACTTGTTTTAAAAGGATAATCGTGTTATAATCTTTTCAAGAAATCGAAGAACTGGAATAGTAATCCTTGAATTGTTTATTCAAAAAGAGAAAAGACGTTTGGTGAAAGTCTTTAATAAACCATAGGGTGAATGGACCAGGGAGAGATGCCAATCACATCCGCTTGTCTACTAGCGTTAACAAAGACATTAAGTGCCGGAGATAAATCCGGAACTAAGGTGGTACCACGGAAAATCTATTTCGTCCTTTCTATTTATTAGGAAGGACGTTTTTTATTAAAAAGGAGTTAAAAAAATGGGAAAAAGAATCGTTTCCGGGATCAAGCCGACCGGGACCCTAACATTGGGAAATTATATTGGGGCTATCAAGCAATTTGTAAAATTACAAAAAAATCGCAAGGAGGATGAATTCTTCTTGTTTGTTGCGGACATGCATGCCATCACCACGAGACAAGTTCCATCAGAACTGAGAAAAAGAACACTGGATATTGCTGCGATGTATTTAGCCTGCGGTCTGGAGAAAGATAGAACTGTGCTTTTCATTCAATCAGAAATAAAAGAACACGTTGAATTGGGTTATATTCTACAATCCAATACTTATATGGGTGAATTGGAAAGAATGACACAATTTAAAGACAAGAGTATAAAACAAGAAACTTCAATCACTTCCTCGCTTTTCACTTATCCCGCTTTGATGGCTGCGGACATATTGTTATATGACGCCGATTATGTTCCTGTGGGTGAAGATCAAAAACAACATTTGGAACTAACAAGAGACATAGCCAATCGCTTCAACAATTTCTATGGTGATTTTTTCACTGTCCCCGAACCGTTAATACCTGAAGTTGGAGCGAGAATCATGGATTTACAGGAACCAAATAAAAAAATGTCAAAATCCGAAGAATTCGACAAAGGTTATATATCGCTTTTTGATGACGAAGCAGCAATAAAAAGAAAAATCCGATCTGCGGTCACCGATTCCTTTGCAAAAATCAATTATGATCCAATCAATCAACCGGGACTAGCAAATCTCATTACGATATTCGCTTCCATCACCGATATGGAAATAACCCAAATCGTTGAAAAATACCGGAATTCGACCTACCAAACCTTCAAGGAAGATTTGGCTCAAGCTCTAGTAGATACCTTGATACCGATTCAGACCCGTTATCAGGAATTGATCAAATCTCAAGAATTGCAAGACATTCTTGACCAGGGAAAAGCAATCGCCGGCGAATATGCCTTCAAAAAAATGAGAAAGTGTAAACAAAAAATCGGTTTAGGCAGAAAGTAATAGAATCGCTCCTTAAGGAAAAATAAGGAGCGATTATTATTTATTCAGACATTTCCAAAACATGTTTCTTTAAGATTTTGAAATTGTAAAACTGGTTGAAAAGGAAAATCGTAAACATGATGATACCGACAATAACAAACATCAATCTCATATTGTAATCGGCCAACGCACCGATGATAGGAGCGAATATTACCAGCAACAAGCTCGAAAGCTGTGCTTCTATGCTAAGAACGGAAGCTCTTTTGGTTTTATCGCTGGCATTGCCGATTTCTTCAATCATTACCGGTTTACGCAAATTGATGAAAATATAAATCAGGATGAAACTGAAAAAAATGATGAAGATGTTGTCCAAGAAAAAACTTAAGACTAAAGCAATCATTGCAGATAGGAACCACATCGAATTTGCCAAGTTGAAGTGATTGACCTTCTTGGCGACTTTATATGAGTATCTGCTGGCCAAAGAACTAAGCAAATAAATTATTGCATAAATTATTCCTATATAAATTTTCAGGTTTTCTTCCTGGGAGAAATTGCTGAAGGCAACCAAACCAGCACTAATTGAAAGTGCGATTACAATCGGTTGAACGTAATCCTTGATGCTTTTATATCCGGCTTGATACAAAGCTTCATCAAAAACGAGTCTTCTGACAAAACGATCTTTAAAAGTGTATTTGATGCTGTCGAAGTTTTGTTTGATAAATTCCTTGAAATTGAATTTCTCTACTCTTTTTTCATTGAGATAACTTGGATAGGATGCAATCAAAAGCATATCTAGAACATAGGGAATTATCGAGGCCAAGAATAGATATTTGATATCAGGCAGATAAATTACAAATACAATCGCCACAACGCTCATCACCATTGATCCAATCAACGACATGGCTCTTGTTTGACCATATACTTTGGTTTTAGTCGCTTGAATATTGTTATGATCGATAAACGACATAATCATCGCTTTATGAGTTCCTGACCTAAAGGCATCGCCTAATCCAAAAAGCATCATCGCCAAAGCGAAAAGCCAAAAACTGCTGGCAAGGAAAAACAACAGGAAACTCAGGATGTAAAAAACAAAACACATAATAAGTTCAATCTTTTTTCCGTACATGTCAGCTATGACTCCGGAAGGAATTTCAAAAAGATAGATGATGATTTCCCTAATGGCAATCAAAAGTCCTACTTGAAACAGAGTAAGACCGCTGATTGTAAAATAGATAATCAAATAGGGTTCGAAAAACATCAAGCTTTTCAAAAATCCATACATTTCAAATTTAAATATTTGCAGTCTGAAATCCTTTAATTTAGCCATTTACGTCTCCTAATAGAAAAAAGCATTTGCATGCTTTTTACTTCATTTCGTTAATCTCATTGATGACTCTTGTGATTGCTTTAAAGGCTTCATCTTCGTCTTCGCCATTAAAGGTAATCTTAATCGTCTTGTTAGCGGGAACCCCAAGTGACATAACTCCCATTATCGATTTCATGTTGACTTTTCGTTCCTGATACTCCATGATCATTTCCGATTGAAAGCTGTTGGCCTTTGATACCAACTTGGTTGCCGGACGTGCATGCAGTCCGTTCTCATAAGTAATCTTGAATTTTCCATCAATCATAATTTTCCTCCAATAATATTTGAATTTATTTTATCGACTGTCATTTGTGCAGAAAAAGGCAAAACCATTTTCACATTATTTCCGGAAATAAAGATACCGGAAGCACCTAATTCCTTGAATCCATCAAGCTTAACAATATCTATGTTCTTCACCTGAAATTTGATTCGATTGCCGTCAAGCGAAGCTTTGTTGATGTTGGCAATACCACCCAAAAATGTTATTACTACTTCTGATTTATCTACTGTCGTTACCTGTTTCTTTATCTTGGGTTGCATCAGAACCAGTTTAACGATTACAACAAGAGCAACTAGAAATAAGATTACCGGCCACCAATAATTCTCATTAAGCCATTCCACCAACGCCAGGTTAATCACAATAAACTTCAATTTACTCACCTCTAGATTATTTTATCACATCTTTAACAAAAATATATAACGCTTACAAAAAAATCTTACATAATGCTTTTTGAAGTTGCAAATACGAATAAAATAATATATAATCTCAATATTGAGAGGTAGATAATATGTCAAAAATAATCGAAGCAATCATTGAAATCCCTATGGGTACACCAAACAAATATGAAATTGATAAAAACAGAAATCGCATCAAATTGAACCGCGTTCTCTATTCCAAAATGACCTATCCGGCTGAATACGGTTTTATTGAAAGAACTTTAGCCGAAGACGGAGACCCTCTAGACATCTTAGTTTTAGCGACTACGCAAACATTCCCAGGTTGTGTCGTCGATGCCAGAGTAATAGGTTACTTGGATATGTACGATTCTGGAGAAAAAGATGAAAAAATCATCGCTGTCGTCGATGCCGATCCTCGTTTTGATGATTTAATGGATGTCAAAGATATGAAAGAATTGCAACAAAGAGAAATCAAGTTGTTTTTTGAAAACTATAAAAGACTTGAGCCGGGTCACCATGTGACGGTATTAGATTATCACAACCGACTTGAAGCCATCAAATTGATAGAAGATTGTCAAAAGCGCTACGTCGATTACGTTACTAAACAGCTATAAAAATAATCCCTCCTTACATCAAGGAGGGAATTTTTTTATTTTTGGTGAGCAATTTCACCATTGATCATAACTACTTTGGTTTTTGTCAGATAATGATAAGGATGGCCGTCCCAAATGACGATATCCGCATCTTTACCGACTTCAATGCTACCAACTCTATCCTCGATATGATTGATCTTGGCCGCGTTGATTGTAACTGCCTTGAAACCTTCAAGTTCATCCAGCCCTTCTCTGACAAATATAGCCACTTGCGTCAAGGCATTAGCCAAATGAATTACCGGATGATCTGTCATGATGGCAAAATCAACCTTTTTATCAGACAGAATTTTAGCTGCTGAAAAACTCTTATTTCTGAGTTCATATTTGGATTTTGACCCTAAGGTTGGTCCGATTATCACTCTTTGATTATGAGCCTTCAAATAATCGACAATCAAGTGACCTTCAGTCGCATGTTCAATCGTTGCGTTCAAACCGAACTCTTCGATAATGCGAATGGCTGTAACGATGTCATCTTGCTGATGAGCATGAATTTTTACCGGGAAACCTTTGAAAACTCTTGCCAAAGACGCCCATTTAATATTGAACTCCGGTTTTTTGGCGTCTTTGTTGCTTTTTAAGTTTTCTTGATATTCATCCAGTTTTTCTTGATAATCCTTTGCTTTTTGCAAAGCGTCTCTAATTAGTGCTGTCGTTGCCATTCTGGTGGCTGGAGTTTGACTTTTGGAGTTATAAACTCGTTTTGGATTTTCGCCTAAGGCCATTTTCATGGAAGATTCCTGGACGACCACCATATCGTCGACCGTCTTGCCAAACGTTTTTAAAACCGTAAATGTTCCGCCGATGCAATTCGCGCTGCCCGGGCCGGTACAGACGGTTGTGACGCCAGCTTCCATGGCTTCTTGAAAAGCGACGTCCTGTGGTTTTATCGCATCGATAGCTCGCATTTCCGGTGTTATCGGCGATGTCATTTCGTTGCCATCAGCACCTTCGAAACCAATCGCTTCTTCAAAAATTCCGATATGACAATGAGGATCCACTATTCCTGGAGTAACAAAATTACCTGCAGCATCGATAACTTTTGCCATAGGAAAATCAGCTTCATTGATTTTTCCAATCTTCTTGATGATTTTACCTTCAACCAAGATATCTTTCATTTCATAATTGATGTCTGCCATACTAATTAAATTGGCATTCTTAATTAAATACATTTGCATCATCCTTTCTTGACTATATTGATAAAAACATTAGTGCCCTTAATTAAAGCTTCTTCGTTTAAATTGAAACGGCTGTTATGAATATTATAATTTTCTTTATCTTTATGTCCTACTCCCAGCCAAGCGATAGCGCCCTTGTTAATGGTCAAATAGCGAGAAAAATCTTCTGCACCCATCGATGCTTGTTCGAGAATGATTGTCTTGTCAAAAATGTTATTTGATACCTCAATTACTTTATCAGCGCAGTCAAAATCATTTATTGTCGGATTATAACCGCGAATATATTCCATCTCATAAGAACCGCCATAATATTCTGAAGTAGTCTTAGCTAAAGTCGTTAGATCTTTTTCAATTCTCGTCCTACATTCTTCAGAGAATGTTCTCACGGTCCCGCTCAGAAAGGCTTTATCGGGGATGATATTGGAAGTCGTTCCCGCACTAACTTTTCCTACTGATACAACTGCAGTTTGAAAAGGATCGGTTTTTCTTGAAATTATCGTCTGGAGTCGTGTAATAAATTCCGCCTGCATCATAATCGGATCAATGCCTAAGTGAGGATAAGCAGCGTGGGTGCCAACGCCTTTAAAAGTTATGTTGAAGGTATCGGCAGCTGCTAAGGCTGGACCATGATTTATTGCTAGTTCCCCAGTGAGATACTGCGGGCTGACATGCAAGGCATAAAACTCATCGACATCTTTTAATAAATCGGTATGAACCAGATAGTAAGCGCCGCCAGGATCAGGACCTTCTTCCGCTTCTTGAAAAATCAATTTCACAGTGCCTTGCCATTCATTTCTATTTTCCTCTAAGTATTTGGCTGCGCCCAAAAGCATAGCTGTATGAGCATCGTGGCCGCAGGCATGCATATAACCTGTATTTTTAGATGAGTAAACTAGTCCTGTTTCTTCCTCAATCATCAAAGCGTCAAAATCCGCTCTTAAACCAAAGATCTTATTCCCGCCGTTTTCAATCACCGCTACCAAAGAGTGCTTGCCAGCATTTTTAATATTCTTGATTCCCAAAGCTTTTAGTTCTTTTTCTATATAAGCACTGGTTACCTCGCAGGTAAAGCCAATTTCAGGATTTTCATGCAAGAATCTTCTTTTTTCTATTACGTATTTTTCCAATTCATTCATTATTGTTTGACCTCCTTGTCGAGTTTGGTCATATAGATTGAGCCGATGTAACCGCCAATAAAAGCGATGATGCCGCCAACAACCGACCAAATGTGATCGCCGATAAAAATAATCAGATTTTCATATATCGGTAACTGGTCGGAAAATTCAGCTGCTGTAGTTGGGTCCTTTATTTCCAGAAAAACACCGATGGCACTCATGATGATAAAACCAAGAATGGCAAAATAAGTTTCTTTAGGAAATTTTCTTAAAGCTTCACTTAATAGTTTGCTGAAAAGCACAATTCCAATCAGCGCTCCCAAAGCAAAAGGAACAATGACCTGAATGTTGTACCAAAGACTCGTGAAATCAAAGATATTTCCTACCACATTGGATACTATCGCCGTATAGAAACCCAAAACCAACAAAACTGCGGAACCGGATATGCCCGGAACTATCATGGTAATTGAAGCCAGCGCTCCCAAACTTATCAATAAAAGATAGGTCCAAAAATCGAAAGTAAAATAATCGATACCGTTATTCGGTGAAGTTTTACCTAAAACAACCAGCGCCAGAAGCAATCCGAAAGAAAGCACAAACGCAATTGTCATCGATATGGTGATTTTTTCCGCTTGAGACTTTTTATAAATGTGTTTTACACCACCTAATATCAAACCAATGAAGAAAAACAGGATGACGAAAGAATTCCAGTTCAATAACAAACTCAATAACTTGGCCAAAGCGACTATCGATATGCCAATGCCAAGAAAAATTGGCAATAGAAACTTGATTGATTTCTTAAAATCCTTCAGGATATTGCCTATCGAATCCAGCAATTCCCGATAAACTCCCAGATACATGGCAAGTGTACCGCCGCTTACTCCAGGAATGATAAAGGCTATTCCTATTAAAAACCCTTTAATTAACAGAATCAAGAAAGTCATTCTATCACCTCACAGAAATCACCAATCAAATCGTAACCATAAGCAGCAGATATTTTGACATTGACAAAATCGCCAATCTCCAAAACTTTCTCGGATTGAAATACGATCATTCCATCAATATCGTCAGGCGCAAAAGCGTAGGAGCGCCCATAATAGAATTTTGTCTCAGGATCATAATTCTCCACTAGCGTTTGATGAATCTTGCCCTGTTCCGCTTTATTCTTTTTCCGGGATATCTTCTTTTGCAACTTCATGATTTTTTCCAGTCTTTCTTGAGATATTTCTTCTGGAACTGCATCGGTGAAATTATATGCTGCGGTGTCTTCTTCCTTGGAATAGACAAAGACTCCCAACCGATCAAACTCGACTTCTTCAGTGAACTTGTATAACTTTTCAAAATCCTCTTCGGTTTCTCCTGGGAAACCGACGATATAGGTAGTCCTAAGGATTGCCTGAGGAATCATTTCGCGGATTTTCTTGAACAATGTTTTCAAGAATTCTTCATCACCACGCCGGTTCATCTGTTTCAAAACTCTGGAAGAAATGTGTTGAATCGGTATGTCAAAATAAGGTACAACCAAGGGATTGTTCTTAACTTCAAGCAATAATTCATCAGTGACTTCGTCAGGATAAAGATATAAAAATCTTATCATTTTAATGCCATCAATCTTAGATATTTCTTTGAGTAAATCTGGCAATAGCGACCTTTTATCCGGATTCAAATCTCTGCCGAATCTCGTTGTGTCTTGAGAAATTAAGTTGATTTCCTTAGCTCCGGCCATAACTAGTTTCTTGCATTCCAAAACCACTTCATCAAAATTACGAGAACGGAATTTTCCTCTAATTAAAGGTATAGCACAATAAGTACAATTGTTGTTGCAACCTTCACCAATTTTGACATATGGAGAAAATTGTGAAGTGGCCAACAGCCGATTCTCATATTTTAAAGGCATAAATCTCAATCCGTCTTTTTGAAATATTTCATTCAGTATCAAATGGATTTTTGGATATTCCGCCAAAGTTATCACACGATCGATATATGGATGTTCTTTTAATAGTTTTTCCCTATATCTTTCCGCATAACAACCTACGACAATCATTTTTTTCCCATAAGCATGCATTTCTTCAATTGTCTCTAGAGCTTCTTTTTTTGCCGGTTCAATAAAACCGCAGGTATTGACAAAAATTACGTCAGAATCCTCTGGATTTTGCACAATCTCACACCCAGCGTTTTCTAGAATCGAAAGTATCATTTCCGAATCGACTAAATTCTTGGCACACCCTAAACTAATAAATCCTATTTTCATCTTGTCACCATAAATCAAATTGACGCTTAAAAGTTCATTTGATTTATTTTCTCCTATCAACATACATTAAATATTATACCGAATTCTCTGGTTTTATAAAAGAAAAAGAGGAAAAATTCCTCTTTTTAAATCGGTTGATTCAAAAACTGCGAATTGTATAATTCGGCATAAACACCATTCTTCGCTAAAAGTTCCTTATGATTGCCTTGTTCAACGATTTTTCCGTGATTCATAACCAGGATGACATGCGCTCTTTTAATTGTCGATAAGCGATGAGCGATTACAAAGCTTGTTTTCCCCTCCATCATAAAGTTCATGGCATTTTGAATATAACTTTCAGTTCTCGTATCGACGCTTGATGTGGCTTCATCCAAAATCAAGATGTTCGGATTAAACAGAATTGCTCTAGCGATTGTCAAAAGCTGTTTTTGGCCCTTGGAAATATTGTCGGCATCTTCTTTTAAAACTGTATCGTAACCTTTTGGGAGGGTTTCAATATAATGATGGACATGAGCTTGTTTGCAAGCTTCGATGATTTCCTCATCGGTCGCATCAGGCTTTCCATAAGCGACATTTTCCTTGATTGTTCCCGAGAATAACCAAGTATCTTGTAAAACCATGCCGAATTGCCTGCGTAAGATTTGGCGTGGATAATCTGTGGATTTTATATCATCAATAAAGATATGGCCACTTTTCACTTCATAAAAACGCATTAACAAGTTTACCAAAGTCGTCTTTCCAGCTCCAGTCGGGCCGACGATTGCAATCTGTTTTCCCGGAGCTACTTCAAGATTCAAATCCTTTATTAACTCTTGATCAGCATTATAGGAAAATTCGATATTGTCAAAAACGACATGACCATTAAATTGACTTTTATCGACTTTGGTCAAGGCAAAGTCTTGATTTTCTTCGGCTTCGTCCAAAACTTCAAAAATTCTTTCAGCTCCGGCAACAGTTGATTGCAACTGATTGATGACGTTGGCGATGTTTAGGATCGGGTTGACAAAGTTCTTTTGATACATAATGAATATTGTGATATCACCAACCAATAACGGATTGGTCGCTCCCGCTAAAATTCCTCCGACAATAACAACAGCGACATAGCCAATATTTGAAATGAATTCCATAATAGGCCTTATCAATCCACTTAAGAATTGAGCGTCGCGCATATCAAAGGCCAATGACGAATTGATTTTTTGAAACTCATTGAACGATTCTTCTTCCTTACCGAAAAGTTTTACAATTTTTACAGCTGAGAACACTTCTTCGACATGGCCATTGAGACTGCCCAATTGTTTCTGTTGGCGTATGAATTTTGCTTGTGACCTTTTGGCTACCTGCGAGGTAGCAAGAATAAATAAAGGTAAAATCAAAAGCGCGATGATTGTCAACTTCCACGATATCAAAAACATCATTACCAAGATACCGACAATCGAGAAGAATGAAGAAATGATATTGATTAAACTTTGCTGTATTGAATTGGTGACTACATCGACGTCATTGGAAAACACTGACAATATGTCGCCCGTTTGTCTAGAGTCATAATATTTAATCGGTAATTTTTCCATTTTTTCTCTAAGGTCATTACGCATTTTTCTACCAAGATAAATACTAATCTTGTTTCCCATCAAATGCATAATCAAAGACATGATGAAGCGAATAACATAAAGTCCGATAATCAAATAGAAATATGTAATTATTCTGGCAACGCCAACATCTTGGGTGATTGTCCCAGTGATTATTTCTTGCAAGTCGTTGATGATGTATCTAGAGTAGTTTGGAGCGATGACAGCAAGAACAGTTACCAGTATCGTAACTATGATAATCAGAAGCATCTGCAATCGATATTGGCCGATATATCTAATCAATCTTTTTGTAGTACCCTTGAAGTCCTTGGCTTTTTCTGAAGGTCTTCCTAAAGGCATTCCGTGTCCCGGACCATGTCCGCCCGGACGCTTGACTTGTTTGGAAGCAGTCGAACGATTGTCATTATTTGCCATGATGAATTTCCTCCTCTTCCAACTGTGAAAATGCAATTTCACGGTAAACTTCACAGGTTTCAAGCAGTTCTTCATGTTTGCCAATGGCCACCATTTTCCCTTCATGAAGCACGATGATTTTATCGGCATTCATGATAGTGCCAATTCTTTGGGCAACAATAATTATAGTGGCATCAGTCACTTGTTCTTTCAATGCAGCCCTGAGATTGGCGTCAGTTTTAAAGTCCAGTGCCGAGAAACTATCGTCAAAAATATAGATCTTCGGTTTTCTGATTAAAGCTCTGGCAATTAAGATCCGTTGTTTCTGTCCCCCTGATAAATTAACCCCGCCTTGTTCGACTATAGAATCATATCCGTTTTCCATTTCTTCAATAAAATCGCTTGCTTGTGCGATTTGCGCGGCTTGCTTAATCTGTTGTAATTCTGCATTTGCAACACCATATGCAATGTTGCTTGCGATGGTACCGCTGAACAATGAAGCAGTTTGAGGAATAAAACCGATCAGAGATCTTAGTTTTTTTAATTTTATATCTTTCACACTGATACCGTCTATCAGAAGCTCCCCACAAGAAATATCGAACAGTCTAGGAATTAGATTTACGACAGTGGATTTTCCTGAGCCGGTCGATCCGATGATTGCAACGGTTTCCCCTGGCTTGGCAGTAAAATTAATGTTATCCAAGACATTTACTTCAGCATCAGGAAAACGGAAACAAACATCCTTGAATTCAACTTCTCCCAGAAAATCATGGTTATCGTAATCACTTGATCCCTGATCTGGAATAGATGATTCCAGTTCTAAGATTTCAACAATTCTTTTAGCGGAAACTTGTGCTCTCGGGAACATGATAAAAGCGAAAGTCAACATTAAAATGCTGAAAAGAACCAAAGTTGCATATTGAATGATTGCGGAGATATTTCCTAATCCCCTAAAATCGACCAACACCCCGTCGATGACCATTCTATATCCCACATAGGTTACTCCGAGAATGACCACGTTGAACAAGAGATTGATTACGGGATTTAGATATGACATGATTTTTCCCGCTTTATAATTCACCTGAGTCAAATCATCATTCGTTTCCGCAAATCGTTTTACTTCTCTTTCCCCCTGCCCAAAAGCCCTGATTACTCTAACGCCATTAATCGATTCTCTTGTTACAAGGGTCAATTGATCAATCTTTTTCTGTATCATCTTAAATAATGGTACAACCAAGACGAAGACAATCGTAATCAAAGCCACCAAAGTACCAACGCCGACAAAAATCGGCACTGACAGCGTCAATGACTTTTGCCAAGCAAAAATTGATGCGCCAATAAAGACTATCGGCACCCTAAGCAGCATTCGTAAAGCCATAATCATAAAATTTTGAACTTGCAGAACATCATTAGAAGCTCTGGTTATTAACGATGAAGTACCGAATTTATCAGTTTCATAAACCGATACGGAAGTAATTTTCTGGTAATAATCTTTTCTGATGTCAGAACCGAATCTCGCTCCGACGTCGCTTGACAAGTACATCAAAGCTACAAAAGCCAACGATGAAACCAATGTTACTCCCAGCATATAACCGCCATATTTCAGAATTACTTTGAAATCAGATTTTTGCACGACTTTACAAGTCTCAGGATTCGCTTCAATATCACAGATATCGACCGCTTCATAACTGTTAGTTTCAGGATTCAATTCCTGGTACTCAACGCTTATTCCTTCAGCTATGATATTGCTCATATAGTCAGGTAGCAGTAAAGTACCTAAAGCTACCAGCGATACCAAGACAAAGATTATCGCAACCTTTAGCCAATATGGTTTTAAATATTTTAGTAGTTTACCCATCAATTTCTTCCTCCTGGTAGTAATTTCTCAATTTATCATATACTTTCTTCTGAATGGCATTCATGAATTCCAACTCTTCTTTTTCCAGAAAACTTTCCATCAATTCGTTCCACTCAGCCAGAATTTTAACGATTTTACCCGCAACTATTCTGCCTTTGTCCGTAATACTCAATACAAAAGCTCTTTTATCTTCTTCATCTACTGTTTTTACAATATATCCCTGCGCAACCAAAGATTTGATTGCTCTGGTGCTATGGGATTTATGGAAAAAGAACTTTGCTATCAAATCATTCATTTTCATGGAATCATGCGTGTAGATTGTTTTTAAATACGGCGCTTCCGAACGATTGATTTCCAAGTTTTTTAGTCTTTCTTCCAAAAATCTGTGTTGATACTTACTGATCATGTGATCATAACGTTTTTCCATGTCCATACCTCACTCATAAAAATATATCATGAACAAGTATATAGTAAATTAGTTGCGCTGTCAACTAATTTGCCATAATAAAACATCCCGATAGTCTCCTATGGGATGTTATGAATATTTGTCGGATATTTTTTAGATATCTTGCAAAGCGTTTTTATCGTATTGCAACTGATAAAGCTGATAGTAGTGACCCTTGTTTTTAAGGAGATTTTGATGATTGCCCTGCTCGATGATTTTACCTTTACGCATAACGATAATCACGTCTGCATGTTGAATGGTCGATAGACGATGGGCAACGACGATTGTCGTACCGATATTCATCATCTTCTTTAACGATTCTTGAATCAGTTTTTCAGTTTCGGTATCAATATTGGCTGTAGCTTCGTCGAGAATCATCATTGAAGGTCTATGAACCAAAGTTCTGGCAAATGATAATAATTGTTTTTGCCCCGAAGAAAAATTGTTTCCTCTTTCTCTGACTGGTTCATCGTATTTAAGCGGCAATTTCTGGATGAATTGGTCAGCGTTGACATATTTGCATGACTCCAAAATCTCCAAATCTGTTATTGATTCATCTCTCAATCGGATATTTGATTCTATCGTTCCTGAGAACAAAAAGACGTCTTGCAACATTTGGCCAATATTTTTTCTCAAACTGTCAAGCTTGATGTTTTTAATATTGATGTCGTCGATGAGAATTTCACCTTGTTGGATATCATAGTTACGCACAATCAAACTGATGATGGTTGTTTTTCCGGAACCGGTGGCCCCAACTAAAGCCATTGTTTGATTAGGCTCTACAACAAATGATACGTCACGTAATATCCACTCACTTTCATTGTAGGCAAACCAAACGTTCTTGAATTCGATCTTTCCTTTGAAATCTTTAATCTCAATAGCATCGGGACTGTCTTGAATTGTCGGAGTTTCATCCATGATGTCAAAGATTCTTTCTCCTGAGGTAAAAGCTGATTGCAAAGTATCAAACTGTTCAGCCAAGTTTTGAATTGGTTGAAAGAAACGATTGATGTATTGGGTAAAGGCAAAAAGAATTCCGTAAGTGATAACTCCAGCAAAGACTTGCTTGGAACCAAACCAGAGTACGATGATTATAGCTGCGACATAGAGTAGGTAAATCGTCGGTCGATAAAGGCTGAATGCCAAGACCCGAGACAGATGCGAATTATTCAATTTCTTGTTTCTATCGATAAACTCTTGAAATTTTTTCTCTTCACGGTTAAATATTTGAATCAATTTCATACCGGATAAATGCTCAGACAAAAAGGCGTTGATAATAGCGACATTGGTTCTAACCCTGCGATATGCTTTACGGGAAAACTTTCTGAAAACATAAGAAACCAAGAAAATAAATGGAGTTAAAGCCAGAATGTAAAGAGCCAAAATAGGCGATTTAATAAACATAATTACAAACACGCCCACCAATGTTAAAATGTCTCTCAATAAATTGATGATGACATCGGTGTATAACATATTCAGAGTGTCGACATCTGAAGTAGCGCGAGTGACAAGTTTGCCGATTGGCACTTTATTGTATTGGGCGATCGATAATCTTTCTATATGTTCAAAGACATCTTGACGAATGTTATAAATGATTTTTTGACCGGTTACCTGCAAGATAATCGTCTGTTTATAAGCAACAAAAGCACCGATGAAAAGTATGGCTAGATAAATGATGACAATTACGACAATCTTGATGTAAGGTATCTCGTCTTCACCCAGTGCATCCAAGACTTCGGAAATGAAAAGCGGTCCTATCAGATCCAAAACAACGACGATGATTACCAATAAGAAGGCAATGGCTACGGGCCTGATAAATGGTTTGACGTATCTCAATAAACGACGGATAATTTCCCAATCGGACATATTACGCTTGCGATTGATGTCATTTTCCAAATCGATGATTCCTTTAGCCATTTACATCACCTCCTCTTCAAGTTCGGCTTCGAGTCGTTGATGAATGACCATTTGGCGATACAGTTCACAGCTTTCATACAATTCGTCATGTTTGCCCTTCGCCATGATTTTACCGTCTTCAATCAAAATGATTTGATCGGAACCTTTGATGGTAGAAATACGATGAGCAATGATAATTGTCGTTTTTCCTTTTCTCAGTTCTTTGAGATTGGCTATCACTTGTTCTTCTGTCTTGGTATCAAC
>JAQVFZ010000075.1 GCA_028697025.1 Candidatus Izemoplasmatales bacterium
ACCGGGCGGCGGCAAAGGCAGAGGATAAGGCTTTCAAGGCAAACGTCAATGTTCGCTATCAAAAGGCCTTGCGGGATAATCCGCAGCTTGCGGCAAATCCATTGTCGCGGGCGTTTCAGAAACGGACAATCCGCAGGGAGTACGCAAAGGAAGTACGCAAGGGTACGGCAAGGGGCATACGCGGCGCGGCCAATACAGCGAAGAAAACCGCCCAAAAAGCTACCGAAACGGCACAGAAAACCGCCGCCTTTGTCACCCGCCATTGGAAGCCCATTTTAGTAATCGTCGCCGCCGTCCTGTTGCTTATCTTCCTGTTTTCCGGCCTTTCCTCTTGCGGCAGTATGCTTGCGGGCGGCTTTAATTCCATAATCGGCAGCAGCTACACCGCCGAGGACAGCGACATTACCACCGTTGACGGCGACTATTCCGCGCTGGAAATGGGCTTGCGGCAGCAGATTGAGAACGTGGAGCGCGATTATCCCGGTTACGACGAATACCGCTATTTTGTGGACGAAATCGGACATAACCCGTTTGAGCTTGCAAGCTACCTGACCGCGAAATACCACGACTACACGAGGGAGGAAGTACAGGCCGAGCTACAAGCCCTTTTCGGACAGCAGTACACGCTTACCATAACGGAAGAAATCGAAGTCCGATACCGCACCGAGGAACGCACCGACACATGGACAGACGACGAGGGCAACGAACACAGCGACACCTATACCGTGGAAGTGCCGTACAACTATTACATTCTCAATATCACCCTGAAAAACAAGTCTTTGGGGAGCGTCGCCATAACCAACCTTACGCCGGAGCAGCGCGAAATGTACGACGTGTATATGGAAACGCTTGGCAACAAGCCTTATCTGTTTGAGAATGACCCGAACGTGGACCGTGGCGAGTACACCGACTATGACATACCGCCCGAAGCCCTGACAGATGAACGCTTTGCCGCCATGATTGCCGAAGCCGAGAAGTATTTAGGCTACCCCTACGTTTGGGGCGGCAGCAGCCCGTCAACGTCCTTTGACTGTTCGGGCTTTGTGTGCTGGGTAATCAATCAATCGGGCGTGGGAAGCGTCGGGCGCACAACGGCGACGGGGCTTTTCAACCATTGCGCTACTATCCCGCCGAGCGAAGCGAAACCGGGCGACCTTATCTTTTTCCATTCCACCTACGACAGCGCGGGGCCGGTATCTCACGTCGGTATTTACGTCGGAAATGGCATGATGATACATTGCGGCAACCCGATAAGCTATGCGTCGGTGACTTCTACCTACTGGACAAATCATTTTTATGCTTACGGCAGATTGCCATAGAAAGGGGTGGAAACCTGAATATTGTATCTTTTGGCGGCGGTACGAATAGTGCCGCCGTTCTTGTCGGAATGTACGACAGGGGTATACCCGTTGACCTTATCTTGTTTGCGGACACCGGCGCGGAGCAGCCGCACACCTACCGTTTCATTGAAACAATGAGCGATTGGCTACGGGAGCGCGACTTGCCGGAAATCACGGTTGTAAAGAATGTTGACCGATACGGCAACCGGCTTAATTTGGAAACAGAGTGCTTGCGCTCTTGCACCTTACCGTCAATCGCCTACGGGCATAAACAATGTTCCCACAAACACAAAATCGCGCCGCAGGATAAGTTCTGCAATAATTATCCACCGTGCCGCGAGGTATGGGCGCGGGGCGAGAGGGTGTATAAGTACGTTGGCTATGACGCTGGCGAACAGCGACGGCGGGACAATGCCCTAAAGTATGACCTGAAAGACAAGAAATATATCAAGCAATATCCCCTTATCGCTTGGGGCTGGAACCGGGACGATTGTATCCGTGAGGTTTTAGCGGCAGGATTGCCGCAGCCGGGTAAATCGTCCTGTTTCTTTTGTCCGAGCATGAAAAAGCATGAGATAAAAACCATGAAAACGCAGTATCCCGACTTGTTTTTACGGGCTATTGCAATCGAGGACAACGCCTTGCCCCGCCTGACGAAAGTTAAGGGCTTGGGGCGCAACTGGAATTGGAAAATCCATTTTGAACAGGAGGACAACGCGAATGAAACTTGACAAAATCGAAAAGGAAATGCAGAGGACGCGGGAAAAAATTACCGACTTGCAGAACCGTTTGAAAGAGCTTGACGCGCAGCGCACCGAGCAGGAAAACTTACAAATCGTTTCCCTTGTGCGTTCCTTGCGCCTTTCCCCGCAGCAGCTTAAAGAGTATTTGCAGCAAGCCGCCGAGCAGCCCGCCCCCGCGCCGTACATGGCGACGGGCTACACTACCACCGAGCAGGAGGACAGCGAAGATGAAGAATAAAAAAATCCGTATGATTATTGCCCTGTTTGCCGTCGTGCTTTGCATGACGGCGTTGCCTTTGACGGCCTACGCTGGCGGCGGCGAGGACAGCGAAGCCGAGCCACCCGCCGAAACCACCACGCCGGAGCCGGAAAGCACCCCGCAGCCTAACCCCGTGACACTCACGCCGGACGGCAATTTAACCCTTGTTGACGATATAGAGGGTGAACAGGCCGAGGATAAGCAATTTATTACCGTCGTTACAAAAAACGGCAACTATTTCTATATCATCATTGACCGGGCGGGCGACACCGATAACGTGTATTTCCTGAACATGGTGGACGAAGCCGACTTGTTAGCTTTGATTGAGGACATGGACACAACCACGACAACGCCGCCGGCCACCGTTACCCCGCAGCCGGAGCCGACCCCCGACCCGGAACCCGAAGCAGAGCCGGAGCCGGAAGCAGAGGAAAAGGGCGGCGGCATGGGCGGTATTCTAATTTTCGTATTGCTGCTTGCCATAGGGGGCGGCGGCGCGTTCTATTATCTGAAAGTGCTGAAACCCAAACAGGCCGCGCAGAGTGGCGCAACCCTTACCGACCTTGACGAATTAGAGTTTTACGACGAGGACGAAAACGACGATTTTACCGAAGCGTTAAAGGGTATGGTGGAGCAGCGACAAGCTGATGAACGGGAGGACGAGGGCGAATGATTTTAATTGTTGCTGAAAAACCGAGCGTCGGGGCGGCGATTGCCGCCGTTATGGGCGCGACCGAGAAGCGCGACGGCTACATACAGGGCAATGGATATATCGTGTCCTGGTGTATCGGCCACCTTGTAGGCCTTGCCGCCGCCAACACCTATGATGAAAAGTATCAAAAGTGGCGGCAGGAGGATTTACCGATTTTACCCGGCGATTGGCAATACACCGTCGCCACCGACAAGAAAAAGCAGTTTACCACCTTGCGGGAGCTTATGAACCGCGCCGACGTGGAAAGCCTTGTGTGTGCCACCGACGCGGGGCGCGAGGGAGAATTGATTTTCCGTTTCGTCTATAACGTGGCGGGCTGCAAAAAGCCCTTTTCCCGTTTGTGGATTAGCAGCATGGAAGAAAGCGCAATTCGGCAAGGCTTTGACAGCCTGAAAGACGGGCGGGAATATGACGCGCTTTACCATTCCGCATTGTGCCGCGCAAAGGCCGATTGGCTTATCGGTATCAACGCAACCCGGCTTTTTTCGGTGCTGTACGGCAAGACCCTGAACGTGGGACGGGTGCAGACCCCGACCCTTGCCATGCTCACCGAGCGCGGGGCGAAAATATCCGGCTTCCAAAAGGAAAAATATCATCATGTGCGTATCGCAACCGGCGACCTTGAAGCTACCAGCGAGAGGATCCCCGGCGCGGACGACGCACAGACCATGCAAACGGCTTGCCATGAGGGGCAAGCCGTTTGTGTTTCTCTTACGCGGGAGCAAAAAACGCAGAACCCGCCGAAACTGTTTGACCTTACGAGCTTGCAGCGTGAAGCAAACCGGCTTTTTGGCTACACGGCGAAGCAGACCCTTGACTTGGCGCAAACGCTTTATGAGAAGAAATTGCTTACCTACCCCCGGACGGACAGCCGATTTCTAACTTCCGATATGGAAACCACCGTGCCGGTGCTTGTCAATCTTTCCGCGCTTGCCGTGGGCTTTATCCGGGGCAAAGTAGCCGTCACGGATGATAATATTGGCAGCATTATTAACGACGAGAAAGTATCCGACCATCACGCCATAATCCCCACCATGAGCATACAGGACTTTGACCTTTCCACCCTGCCCGAAACCGAGCGCAGCATATTGACCCTTGTATGTACCCGGCTTGTGTGCGCCGTCCATGAGAAACACGTTTACGAAGCGGTAACGGCGGTATTTGATTGTGGCGGGTATTCCTTTACCGCCAAAGGCAAAACGGTTATCGTGGAGGGCTGGAAACAGGATGACGCGCTTTTCCGTGAGTCGCTGAAGCTAAAGGACGAGGACGAGGACGGCGGTGCTGAAGCTGGCCGCGCCTTGCCGCCGCTGGCCGAGGGGCAGACCTTTGAAAACGTCGCCGCTTCCGTCACCGAGCATTATACCACGCCGCCAAAGCCCTACACGGAAGATACTTTGTTGTCGGCTATGGAACACGCCGGAGCCGAGGACACCGCCGACGACGCGGAGCGCAAAGGCTTGGGAACCCCGGCGACCCGCGCCGCCGTCATTGAAAAACTGGTATCGTCCGGCTTTGTCCAGCGCAAGGGCAAGCAGCTTATCCCCACGCAGGACGGCAATAACCTGATTGCCATTTTGCCCGACGTTCTCACGTCGCCCATGCTCACCGCCGAATGGGAAAATGCCCTGACGCTGATTGCAAAGGGCGCAGCCGACCCGGACGCTTTCATGCGGGATATTGAGAGCATGGCAAAGGGCTTGTGTATCAACTTCTACAAAGCCGATGAGGACAAAAAAGCCCTGTTCCGGCAGGACAAGGAAACTATCGGCACTTGCCCCCGGTGCGGCAGTCCTGTTTTTGAGGGCAAGAAGAACTTTTATTGCAGTAACCGGGAATGTCAATTTACCATGTGGAAAAATGACCGTTTCTTTGAGAACCGAAAAAAGCAGCTTGCAAAGCCGATTGCCGCCGCCCTGCTTGCGGACGGCAAGGCCAAAGTCAAGGGCTTGTATTCCGAGAAAACCGGCAAAACCTTTGACGCGACGGTGCTTTTGGCTGATACCGGCGAAAAGTACGTCAACTATCGCTTTGAGCAGAAAGGGAGCTAAAGAAGTTACGCAGCAAGCATAGGAAAGGGGTACCCCTTCCGTAAATCCCCGCTCTGACGCTGACGCGCCGGACGGGGATTTTGCTTGTTGGGAAGTATCCCAAACCCTCTTTTTCTTATGACGGATAGGAAAGGATACGATTTTTCGCAGCAGTAGGCGTTGTGGGGCTTGTGGGAAAGTGCTTTGAGTTTAGTAAACGCCGGTTTTCGTTGTGCGTAAAAGGTGTGGGAAACGCTGTTTTCCATGCCTTTTTCCATGACGCAAACCGCAAGCGGTTACTTGGCGAAAGGTGCTTTTCCATAAATCCACGGCGCAAATCTCTTTCAGGAAAGGAGCGAAGCAATGGCAAGTTTACGGGACGCGGTAAAGGACAACGCAGCCGAATTGCGCGACGGTATCCCGTGGGTAGTGTTCTGGCGTGATGGGCGTTCATGGAACAGCGAAGCCGTTTTTTTCAGTATGGATTACGCCGCCGATACCATAGACCCCGACGACATAGGCCGCTTGCAGCATATCAACCAGACCGACCCCCGCGCCGTCGCCCTGAATGGCTATTATTGCGGACGCTT
>JAQVFZ010000076.1 GCA_028697025.1 Candidatus Izemoplasmatales bacterium
AGGTTTTTAGAACCAAAATCTTGCCCATCAAAAATCTTGACGATTTAAGAAGCCCTTATTATTTTTCAGATGATATTCCTTATATCGCCAACAAAGTCCAATACATTGAATTATCAAGAGGTTGTCCATACCAATGTAGTTACTGTTTAGCGTCCCTAGAAAAAGGATTACGCTTTTTTAACACCGATTACGTCTTCTCAGTAATCGACTATCTGGTTGAAAAAGGCGCTAAAACAATAAAGTTTCTTGACCGTTCCTTCAACGCCAACAAAAAAATTGCTTTGGATTTTTTTAAAAGATTGGTCGAAAAAGATTATAAAGATGTAGTCTTTCAATTTGAAATTAACGGTGATGTCCTAAGTAAAGAAATTATCGATTTTCTTGTGGACAATGTCAAGGAGAATTACGTTAGGCTGGAACTTGGAATTCAGTCCACCAACGACGAAGTAAATTTAGCAATCAACAGATATCAAGATACTACAAAACTAATCAAAAACATTAGAATGTTACAAAAATCCAATATTATCTTGCATTTGGATTTGATTGCCGGTTTGCCATATGAAAATTTATCTAGTTTTGCATCTACCTTCAACGAAATCTTTACTCTTTTCGCAGATGAGTTGCAATTGGGATTCCTAAAGATGCTAAAGGGTACAAAAATGAAAGCCGATGCATCGATACATGATTATGTTTATCATCATGAACCCCCATATGAGATAATTTCCAATAAGTATATTTCCGAATATGAACTTAATGTCATTCATCGAGTCGAGACCTTTCTCGATATCTATTGGAATAAGCATTTCATGAAAAGCACTATGATTAATATTTTTAAAAACCATAATAATCCTTTTTATTTCTTCAAGGATTTAGCTGATTATTTTGACGTAGCAAACCTCAAATATCAAAATTATCAACTGTATGATCTCTTTACAAATCTCGAATCTTATTTAAAAGCAGCAAATCTCTTTACTTCCGAGGTAGAAGACTCGCTCAAAATGGATTATCTATCTTACAGTAAAATAAAACCAAAGATATATTGGGATAATAACTTCAAAAAACAAGAGATGATTCGTGATTTTCACAAGCATTTTCTACAATATAATCTAGATGAATTATATAAATATGCCCTTGTGACAAGGTATAAAGAAGGTTTTCTAATAGTTTTGTTTCTACCAAACAATAAAAAAATACTATATTGGGATAAAATAAAAGAAGAATTAGTTGAGTATGACTAATTCTTCTTTATTTTAATTCAATTTATGTAAGTATTGATACAAATCGCTTGGTTTTATGTTGATTGACAACGCTTCATCCAACTTAATATGTCCGACATCTAGACTTTTGGTAAATACAGCATATCCACCCTTGCCTTCTTTTAGCAAATCGACTGCGTGTACCCCCATTTTACTGGCTAGAATGCGATCAAACGAGCTTGGCGTACCTCCGCGTTGAATATAGCCAAGAACCGTAGCTCTTGCTTCATATCCGGAATTGTCTTGAATTTTCTGAGCTAATCTAGCTACATCGGTAATATGTTCAGCAACAACTACGATCAAATGTCTTTTACCCATTGATTCAGCTTTTTTTACTTGTTTCAAAATATCCTCTTCGTTATAGCCGGTATCTTTTGTGATCACAATCTCTGCGCCGGTAGCAATTCCTGAAAAAATCGATAAATCGCCACAATTTCTACCCATGACTTCAACGACGGTGCATCTTTGGTGTGAAAACGATGTATCTCTCAATTTGTCAATGGCATCGATGGCCGTGTCCAAAGCTGTAAAAAAGCCAATTGTAAATTCGGTAGAAGCAATATCGTTATCAATTGTGCCTGGTATCGCGATACAATTGATTCCCATTTTATTAAGAGCCATGGCCCCTCGATAAGTTCCATCTCCACCAATACAAACCAAATTATCTATACCCAAGGCTTTTAAATTGTTTACAGCGACTTGTCTTATCGCCTCTTCTTTGAATGATTCAAGTCTGGAAGAACCTAGAATAGTTCCGCCTCGATTTAGAATTTGACCCACGTCATTCCGTTCCAACTTTTTAATTTTGCCTTCATACAAACCTTTATAGCCGTCAAAGACTCCATATGCTTCAAAACCATTATTGATTGTACTTCTTACTACAGCACGAACACAAGCATTCATGCCAGGAGCGTCTCCTCCAGATGTCAAAACTGCTATTTTCATAATAATTACTCCTTGATAATTTTAATATCATCGATTAGGATCGATTGTTTTTGTTTTTTGTAATCCAATTTGCCTTGCACTAAATATACTTTACCGGTTTCGATTCTAGTCTTTTTGTAAACATCAGGAAAAACGACACCATCAATACTGTTGAATTCATCCTCGCATTGAATGAAAGCCATGTCTTCTCCTGTTTTTGTCTTGTGAATCTTAACCTTGCTGATGACCGCTACAAAACTAAGATTTCTTTGAGGATTAATCAAAGCTTCTGAAATTAATTGATATTTTTTGTTTTTGATAATTTCTTGATAACCATGAATAGGATGATATTCAAAGTTTACACCCAAAAGTACTTTTTCTTTATTTTGCAAAAATTCAAAATCATATTCTTTATATTCTACATATTTAAATTCACTGCGGTTTTGAAAAGAAGCATAACTTTGGATATTGCCGACGTTTTGAATCAAGGTCTTTTTGTTAATTCCAAACTCATTGAATACTCCAGAAAAAATCAGTGCTTCTATCACATTAACTCCAATATCGTTTGCCCTTTTAATAAAATCCACAAAACTCTCAACCGGTTTTTCAGATTGTATAAAGCTTATGTTTTTGGCCATTACGTCGCCAATGCCTTTTATCGCTTTATACGGAAATCTTAAATTGTTTTCTTCAAATTGATAAGTATCACTAGACTTATTGATTCTTGGAGGCAATACTTTAATTCCCATCTTCTGACATTCCATGATGTACTTTTTAGTTCCGGTTACCGAGCCTATCTGAGCGTTCAACAAAACTGCCAAAAAATATTTAGGATAGTTTGCTTTCAAGTAAGCCATCCAATACGCAACATAACTGTAAGCCACTGCATGACTCTTGTTGAAACCGTAATTGGCAAACTTGACGATATAATCGTATATCTGCTCGCCAACAGTGTTAAGATATCCTTGTTTTATAACCCCAGCAACAAACTTCTCTCGCTCCTTCTCAAGCGTTTCTCTGTTTTTCTTGCTGACAGCTCTACGCAAAACATCGGCTTCACCCAAACTATACCCGGCAAATTTATTGGCGATTCTCATGATCTGTTCTTGATATACAATGATACCTTCAGTATCTTTTAATATTGGCAACAAATCCAAATCAAGATATGTTATTCTTTCTTCCTTATTTCTTCTCTTGATATAGGAAGGAATATTTTCCATCGGACCCGGTCTAAAAAGTGAAATGCAAGTTGCAATATCAGAAAACTCAGATATTTGCATCTGCGCCAATAGGTTCATCATACCTTCAGATTCAAGTTGAAAAATCCCGATGGTATTCACTTTTTTTAATAGTTCAAATGTCGGTCTGTCATCAAGCGGGATTCGATAGATATCTATTTCTTTTCCTTCATTTCTCTTTACTAAATCAATCGTTTCTGAAATCATCGAGAGATTTCTAATTCCCAAAAAGTCAATTTTTAACAAACCCAGTTTTTCCAGATCGCTTGCTTCATACTGCGTCTGTAACATATCCAAAAGACCGATTTGTGTTGGCGCGTGCTCATGGATATCATTTTCCGTTATTATAATTCCCGCTGCGTGCGTTGAAGTATGCCTACATAAACCGTTTAGTTTTAGCGCTATTGTCAATAGTTGATTAATTTCTGGATTATTCATGTAGTACTGATATTTCTTAGGATTTTGAATTCTATACTCATCAATTGAGTTGTTGGTTTCCGATATTTTAGAAGTAATGTCGTCAACGATTGTAGTTGAAATTCCTAAAACTCTAGCTACGTCTCTGACTGCAGATTTGCCTTGGAAAGTACCAAACGTTATGATTGATACCACTTTTTGATAACCATATTTATCCATTACGTATTTGATGATTTCATCTCTTTTGTCGTCCGGAAAATCCATATCAATATCTGGCATAGTGATTCTTTCCGGATTCAAGAAGCGTTCAAAATACAAATCAAACTCGATAGGGTCGACATCGACAATTCCCAAAGTATAAGCGACTAAAGAACCGGCAGCTGACCCTCTACCTGGACCTACCAATATTCCTTGTTTTTTTGCATAAAGAACAAAATCCCAAACTATGAGAAAATAATCTTCATAATTCATTTTCTCAATAATACTTAATTCGAAATCTAAACGCTCTTTATATTCGGAGTATTTTTCTTCGTAAATGTTCTTTTGCTTTAATCTCCTGATTAAACCTTTGTTTGTAAGTTCTCTAAGTTTTTCCTTGGCACTTATCTCATGAGTAGGATATTTTGGTAGATACATCTTAGAAAAATCAATGATGAGATTACATTGTTCTATCAATTCCAAGGAATTTTTTATCGCTGAAGGGTATTGCTTGTAAAGCGCATTTAATTCATCAGTGGTTTTGAAATAAAGTTCTTCTTCATCCTTTTCAAAAAACCCAACCGGTTCTAAATCATTTCTTAGTATCTTACCTAAAACTTTGGAAGCCAGTTTATCTTCCTTGTCTAGATAAATGGTATTACTGATTATAACAGCTTTACCAAAACTCTGTAGTTTTGGCGCTATTTTTAACTCTGCGGTGTAATCTCTTAAATCCAAACCCAGATAAAGACTATCAAAACTCTCTGACAACTCTCCGGTAATCAATCTTGTTTTTTCTTCCTCATCATTATAAAAAGCATCAGCGATGTCACCTCTGTCAGAGATTACTACTGCGATTAAATCCTTGCCAAATTTGTTAAGTATATCATTTGAAATCTGTTTATTTCCCTGTCCAATATATGAACTTAACTTAATTAGGTTTTTATATCCGCTGTAATTTTTCGCATACAGAATCAATGGTTGATAATTGAAATTAATCCCAATTGATTCTATTTCTATTCCCAATAAAGGCTTTATACCTTTCCTTAGGCAAGCATCATAAAACTTAATAACCCCATACATATGATTGACATCAACCAAACCCAATGTCTTGAAACCAAAAAGAGCTGCCTTTTCTACAGCTTGATCTATGGCTATTAAACTACCATTGAATGAGTATGAACTTTGTAAATAAAGATTAAAATCTATCATAACGTTCACCAAGATAATTATATCATATCACTTGGTAAAATAATTACTTTTTCCTTAAAATTAACATCCCTCCGCCTACTAAAACAAGTATTAGGAAAATATATTTTAGATAAGGAAATATCGTTCGATTTACCTCAGCAGAAACGACATCAGAATTAGATATCGTAAAATTAATTGTTTGATAAACTTCATCGTCCAATAAAAGTTGCAACTGATATTCGTTTTCTTCAACCACTCGATACTCACCGGTTATCTCTTTCCCATTTAATAATGCTTTGCCAAAAACAGCTAAGTTTACTTCCTTATATAGACCGCCGTTTTCGACTCCAGATACGCTAGGCAATATGATGAATGGTATTTCAATCTGATAATTATTTATGCCATAAAG
>JAQVFZ010000077.1 GCA_028697025.1 Candidatus Izemoplasmatales bacterium
ATCGCCTTTGATGAACCATAAAAGTTCATGGACTACTGATTTAAAATGTACTTTTTTCGTTGTTAATAGTGGAAAGCCATCTCTTAAATCAAAACGCATCTGATAGCCGAACGTGGAAATAATGCCAGTATTGGTACGATCAGGCTTTTCTTCTCCCTTATTCAGAATATGTTGTAGAAAATCTAGATATTGTTTCATAAATAATAATCACTCACAACCATCAAATTTCCATATGAGTTGTGCTTCCTCCCACCAAGTATATTCTACTAAAAATTATATCATATTTTTCAAATATACCAACTCAAAACAAAAAAATAAGCGCCAGTCGGCACTTATTCATTTTCACTTGCGTTTTTATTGATAAAACTGATTTTTTCGACGATTATCTCCGGATAAGAGAAAACAATTTTATCATCTTGAAGATAATTCTTTTGTTGCAACCTCGCTTTAATACCGACCGTATAGCCCTTCCTACAATAACTTACTGTAGCTTCCGCTATTCCGCTCCATAAAGTACACTTAAAAAAGTCTGTTTCATACAGATTGTTTTCACCACTTTTAAAACTTCTTTTCACCGCCAAGTTGATTGTCGAAACTTTCATGCCATTGTCCAATACATGAAGTTCAGGATCGCTAACCAATCTGCCTACAAGAATTACTTGATTCATATCTTCTCTCCTTTTAAAGAAGATTATATCAATATCTTCATCGCTTACCTAATCATAGTCTTTTTATCTGTTCCAATCAAAATCAAGTAAATTGTGTGATTTTCTATAAAAAGAAAAGACAAGTAAGCAAATACTTGTCCTTAGGTTTCAGATTGTCGAAAAAGTGTCGAGATTCTCTTGATTTTTAAAAATCAAATTGAACGTCTTGACGTTTTTGTTCTTCTGCTTCAAAATAAGGTTTTTTCTCCATTTTTATCATGTTGGCAACAATACTTTGTGGGAAAGTAACGATAATCGTGTTGATTGTGGTTACGTTGGCATTGTATAGTCTTCTAGCTGCTTGCAGATGTTCTTCGGTATTAGCTACCGCAGATTGCAATTCCATGAATACGGTGTTAGCCTTCAAGTCAGGATATTTTTCTACAACGACATTTATGCCTTGAGCAACAGTGTTGAGTTGATTGAAAAATTCTTCCTTGTCTTTGAGAGTTGCTTCTTTGGGAATGCCTGAACGCCATTTAACTACGTTTTCCAAGGTTTCTGCTTCATGCTTTGCATATCCCTTAGTTGTTTGCAACATTTTAGTAAGCATGTCGAAACGTTTTGTCAAGGCAACGTCAATTCCTGATTCGGCTTCATGCACCTTCAGTTCCAATTGACGCAAACGGTTCATTACGCCAATATACCAAAAAACAATGATGAGCAATAAAGCGGCGACGATAATTAGAGTAATTCCGAAAGGTCCAATTGCTGCGAAAATGTTAAACATATAAATCCTCCTAATTTTTCTTGAATAATTTATTATTAAGTTTTAAAGACACAATGAAATCTTTAATAACTAATAAGTCTTGTTTGAATTCTTCAATAACTGATTCGTCGACGTTTCTGAACATCTTTAATTCAAAAGTGTCACGGTTATTGTTAATGGCTACATATAAATGGTCCCCTAAGAAAGACATGCTTATCCGTCCAGGGTTTCTTTGTTCCAAGTTGAAGATAGCTTCCATAATATCTGGGGTCAAGATGTAAAATGCGGTAATTTCTTCTTCAGCGAAAATCTTGAATTTCTTGTTGAAGTCAACCGATTCCATTTTAACTTTCTCAAATTTTCTTCGACTATAAGGCGATCCTGTCTCCAAAACCTGCAAATTGCCGGTGAACTCCTTATTGAAATCAAAACGAAATACCCGACCAAGGAAATATGTGACATAATACACTCTTGTGCCGTTTTTAGTGTGTTGTACGTGCCTTTCTTCCAGTCTTAAATCACTCGAGTAAAATCTAACGTCTTCAATCGAACCGGCTATGTAGTCTTCGGAATGAAAACGGTCTGCATGCTTCAAAAATTCAGAGGAGTAAACTTCACTTTCTGATAAACCCATATCGGGATGATACTCGACGTCAGGAATCAGAGTTTTGAACATTTCTTGTAAAACTTCTGTTTTAAAACTCTTCTTGACATTGATGAACTCACTCATTCCCATGGCAAAGACTGCCAAAGTCACCAGTCCAGACATAATCATCAAAACTAGCCAAATACTGTTGTTTGTATCGTTATTGTAAAGCACAAAAAGAATAAGGGTTAAAATCAGTAAGGGTATGGAAATGAGTACCTTTTTTTCTCCACCTTTTTTCTTTTGGTTAAATTTCGTAAATTTTTCGCTGTTTATCATGTTTATTACTCCTTAATAATTCATTTTATCGGCAAATGCAACGCAAGCTTTTAGTGCTCTTTGCCAATTGTAATACAACTCTTGACGTTTTTTTTCCGTCATTTCCGGATGGAAGGCTTTATCCACCACCCATTTGTTCTTGATGGTTGATTTGTCCCATAGACCAATCCCCATACCCGCTAAATAACAAGCTCCCAAAGCGGTAGTCTCATTTATTTTCGGACGGTAAATATTGCAGTTCAGTATATCTGACTGAAACTCCAATAAGAAATTGTTTTTTGCTGCGCCACCGTCAACTTTTAAATCACATAACTTAATGTTAGCTTCTTTTTGCATCAATTCAACGACGTCTTTTGTTTGATATGCGATGGCTTCTAGAGCGGAACGGACGATATGATTCTTTGTAACGCCTCTTGTAAGTCCAAAGAAACTTCCTCTAGCGTCCTCTTCCCAATAAGGTGTCCCCAATCCGACAAAGGCAGGAACGAAATAAACTCCTAAATTGCCTTTGGCTTTTCTGGCCATTTCTTCAGTTTCATCTGCTGATTTGATAATTTCTAATCCGTCTCTCAGCCATTGTATTGCACTTCCCGCGACGAAGATAGAACCTTCAAGCGCATATTCGATCTTACCATCAATACCCCAAGCAATAGTTGTCAACAAGCCGTTTTTTGAAGATTTAGGTTCCATTCCCGTGTTCATCAATAAGAAACAGCCCGTCCCATATGTGTTCTTGACATCGCCTGGATTAAAGCAAGTCTGACCAAAAAGTGCAGCTTGTTGATCTCCGGCTATACCGGAGATTGGAATTTCCTTGCCCAAGACTTCTCTGTCGGTATAAGCGTTGATTCCGCTTGAAGCGATTACCTTGGGAAGAATGTTTTCCGGTATATCCAATATAGCCAGTAATTCTTCGTCCCACTTCAAATCATGGATGTTATATATTAAAGTTCTAGAGGCGTTGGAATAATCGGTAATATGATATTTGCCGTTGCTCAATTTCCAGATTAACCAAGAATCGATAGTCCCAAAAGCAACGTTTCCGGCTTTTGCCATTTCTCTGGCATTATCAACGTTATCCAACAACCATCTGATTTTCGTTCCGCTAAAATAAGGGTTGATAATCAGACCGGTTTTACTTTTAAATTTGTCAAGATAGCCTTTATCGATTAACTCATCGCAATAATCCTTGGTTTGCGAAGATTGCCAAACGATTGCCTTAGCTAATGGTTGCGAGGTGGTTTTATCCCAGAGTACCGTTGTTTCTCTTTGATTGGTAATGCCGATTGCCATGATATCGTCTATCTTAAGTTTCGCTTTAGATAAAGCTTTATCAATACAAAAAACAACACTTTCCCAGATCTCTAAAGCGTCATGTAATACATACCCCGGCTTAGGGAAGTATTGTTTAAATTCTTTTTGGTGAAAAGAAACTATAAGTCCCTCTTCATCGAAGATTATGACTCGAGAGGAAGTTGTTCCCTGATCAATGGCCAAAATATATTTATTCATCTCGATCCTCCGCATTTATTATATCAAATCATATTTAAAAATAAAATGTATAATGATATAATAAACAAAGAATATTATGTCATCGAAGGAGGTTTTTATGAAACAATTCACTTTGCAGGACTATCATAATAATTTAATACACGTTTATCTTTATGAACCTACAGAAAAGCCAAAGGCAATCATCCAGATTATCCATGGTGCTTCAGAGCATTTTGCCAGATATGGTCTATTTTCCGAATTCTTGGCTAAAAACGGCTATTTGGTAATTGGTTGCGACATTATCGGTCACGGTCTTTCGACTGACACTTACGACTATGTTCATTTTGCTGATAAAAATGGTGATTTATTGGCTTATGAATCAGTAGTTTTAGTTAAGGAATATATTGAAAAAACTTATCCAACTTACAAATATTATATATTAGGACATTCGATGGGTTCTTTTTTAGCAAGAAAATTGATTCTCGATTTTCCGGAATTTTACTCCAAAGCGGTTCTATCTGGTACTGCTTACCCGCCAAAAATGCTCATTGGCATGGGTATGCTTCTTACGAAAACCATCAAAGGCCTAAAAGGACCAAAGCATGTCTCCAAGATGATCCAAGATATGGCCATTGATGCCAATCCGAAAAAGATGCGTAAAGATAAAATCATTTTCGGTATCAATGAGGAATGGTTGACAAGAGATACCATCATCCAACAATACTACCATAATTCTCGCATGTGCGGACAACCATTCACCGTTGCAGCTAATTTGGATATGTTCAGATGGATAAAATTTGTTTCCAATACCAAAAACCTGAGTCTAGGAAATTTGAAACTGCCGCATTATTTCATTTCTGGCGGTAATGATGCTTTGTCGAATTACGGAACAGAGATTGAAAAATTGGTCGAAAAAATGAATAAAATCGGTTATGAAGATATCGACTATAAGATTTATCCGGAAGCTCGACATGAAGTTTTAAATGAACTAAATAAAGATGAAGTATATGCTGATGTTCTGAAATTTTTCGAAAAATAAAATGTTAAAGGCGCTAAATTTAGCGCCTTTTATTTTGAAAATCATAATTTAGAATCGATCGGTACGAATTGCTGCTGATAATAATATGATCCAAGACCTTTACTCCCAATAAATTCCCCGCTTCTTGAAAAGCTTTCGTCACAGCCAAATCCTGGGCTGAAGGTGTTGGATCACCCGAAGGATGGTTGTGAACGATAATGATTCTAGATGAGGCATGTTTTATGGCATGCATGAAGACTTCTCTCGGATGGACCAAACTTTGATTCAAACTGCCGATGAAAATTGTTTTCTTGGTGATTAAACAACTTTTTATATCTAGGAACAACACTACCAAAACTTCCTGTTTGAGCAAGGATAAATCATTTTTGAGCATTTCGTAGACATTGGCCGGCGAGGATATCTGGATTTTCTCTTTTTGCGGACTTAGTACTCTCTTTCCCAACTCAACTGCAGCTAGGATAGTTATGGCCTTGGTTTTGCCGATGCCTTTAAACGCGCTTAGTTCTTCAACTGTCATATTGCCTAATTCAGACAAATCAACAAAAGAATTGACTAGCGATTTGGCAAGTTCAATTACCGATTCTCCCTGACTGCCGACTCTTAACAATATCGCAATCAACTCGTAGCTGCTGAGGCTTTCTGCACCGTT
>JAQVFZ010000078.1 GCA_028697025.1 Candidatus Izemoplasmatales bacterium
TGTTTTAATGCCTAAATTCTCGAGTGATTGTATTGTGTTGGCGACATTCTTCTTCAATTCATCAGCTATCGCCATGATTCCGAGTACTCTTTCTTCCGTTCCCAAAATCACGACAGTCTTGGCTTCTTTCTCCAAACGTTCAATGTCGTTGGAATAATCTTCATAGTTGATTTTGAGACTCGAGAACAGTTTTGTCGATCCCAAATAGTATTTTGTACCTGTTATTTCACCTTTGATTCCTAGTCCCGGGATTGCCTCGAAAGTATCCAATTCTGTTAATTCTATTCCTTCCAATTTGACTTTTTCATTTACTGCAAAGGCTAAAACGTGTTCCGACGCATTCTCTAAACTTCCCGCAACAGCAAGGAATTCTCGTGAATTTTCCGCAATGATGTCAGTTACGCGAGGTTTGCCGATGGTCAAAGTTCCTGTTTTATCGAAGGCGATTGCCTTGATATCCTTGAAAGTTTGAACTGCCTCACCATTTCTGATTAAAATTCCATTTTCTGCGCCTTTTCCACTGCCGACCATCAATGCAGTCGGTGTGCCTAGACCCAAAGCACACGGACAGGCAATCACCAAGACCGCAGTTGCGGTTACAAAAGCAAGAGTCAGTATGCTTTGATCAGTATTAATCCAAGGCAATATATTTTCCATACCCTGGAGAATTCCCAAATGAAAATTAGGGAAAACTAAAAATGAAATAAAAGTAAGTAAAGTTAAAATCATGATACCGGGAACGAAGATGCCGGTAATCCGATCAGCGAATTCTTGAATTGGCACTTTAGATCCTTGACAAGCTTCCACCATCTTGATAATTTGTGCAAGGAAAGTTTCCTCTCCAATCCTGCTCACTTCAACTTTAATGACACCATTTTTATTAATTGTAGCACCAATTACCTTATCGCCTTTAGCCCTTTTAACCGGCAATGATTCGCCTGTCGCCAATGATTCGTCAATCGTTGATTCACCCTCGATGATAATTCCATCCATAGGAATTTTTTCTCCGGGTCTCACAATCATGATATCGCCTACGACAAGTTCGTTGCTCAAAACTTCTATTTCTTCGCCATTAACGATGATTTTTGCGGTTTTAGCGCCAATTTCCAATAATTTCTTGATTGCCTGAGAGGCTTTGCCTTTTGCTATAGTTTCTAGATATTTACCAACTAAATGAAGTGTCATGATCATAGTAGCCATTTCTACAAATGTGGTGATTGGAAAAAATAAACCCAACAAACCGATTAAATACGGCGGTATTGACCCGAGCGACACCAAAACGTCCATATTGGGTTTTTTTATCTTTAAAGACTTAAAGGCTTTTTTGTGAACTTCGTACCCTAAGATAAAGACTACAGGAAAACCTAAACCGGCCGCAATGAACAAATAGCCAGGGATATTATACACAAACATGTCAAATAACATCATAGACATAATAATTGCGGCTAATATCGCCGCTATGACGACTTTTGTTTTGGCTGATTTGGCATATCTTTCTTCAGCACTGATACTTTCAGATGTAATTTTATCCAAAAAAGCTTCGTAACCAACGTCATGAATTGCTTTTTGGATCTGACTTAGTTTAATAATTTTCGGATCGAATTTTAGATTTAATTTGTTGTTAACAAAGTTAAGATTGACTTCACTTACTCCTTCAAGCGCTTCAACAGTGATAGTTACGGTGTTGGCGCATGAAGAACAACTCATGCCCTCGATTCTCAAAGTCGCTGTCTCTAGTTGGTTTTTTTGAATAATAAGTTCATATCCCAATTCATCAACTAATTTTTTTACTTCTTGAATCGTGATTATTTCCTCGTCATACTCAATATTCAAATTTTCGTCGGCAATGTTCACGACAGCGGATTTTACTCCTTCTGTAGTTGAAAGGTATGATTCGATGCTTTTGGCACATGAAGCACAGCTCATACCGTTAACATGATATTTTTCTTTTGTCATAATTTCATTCAACTCGATATCCCAATTTTTCTATAGCTTTAGTTATATCCGCTCTAGAAGTCAAAACTTCATCATATTCGACCAAAACTTTCTTTTCTGATAATTTTACTTCAACGGTTTTTACTCCATCGAGCATTTTGACAGTTCTTGTGACGCTAGCGGCACAGTGCATGCAACTCATTCCAGTAACATTCAATATATCATTTCTCATTATTATTTTCTCCTTTTATACCCCCCCTCATATGGGGGTAATTTTATTCTATCAAACTTGGAATAATTTTGCAAATGAAATCACTGAATTTTTGTGATTATATTTTCATGTTAATTGCTTGTAGATTATAACTAAAAGTGATAAACTGAAGAAAACAGTGGAAAATTGAGGAGATTTTGATATGAAAAAAACAGGTTTAATTATTATAGGTTCTATAGTATTGGTTTTTGTTATTATGGGTACAATCTTGATTTCCGGATATAATCGTTTGATAGAAGCTGACGAGCAGATAAACTTGCAGTATGCGCAAATTGATTACAGATTGCAACAACGTTATGACACTTTGACTCAACTAGCAAATTCAATTAACGGTTTTCAAGCTCACGAACAAGCTTATTTTGAAGCGATAACTCAAGCCAGAGAAGCTTATGCCAGCGCTTTTTCGAACAATGATATCGCTGGCATGGCGGAAGCGGATAATTTGCAATCAATTGCCTTAAGCAATCTGATCGCTGCTTTCGAACAGAACCCAGAACTGAAGGCCACTGAAGCATATGGCGACTACAATGATGCAGTTTGGGGCATTGAATCGGCATTATCAGACGCAAGAAGACTATATAATGAAGCAATTAACGAATATAATCTTTTAATAAGAAAATTCCCGGGATTAATCTATGCTAAAATGTATGATTTTGAACAGGAAGACGATTATTGGAAAGTTGGAGAAAACGCTACCGATGTGCCTGATATCGTTTTTGGTAGTACTGGCAATTAGGTAATGAAAGCAAAAATTATTTATTTGCTGATTATCAGCTTTTTAATCAGCGCTTTGATTGGGTGTGGGGATAAAAATGAATATCCCGATCCAACAAGAAAGTTTTATGTAAATGATTTTGCCGATAAATTATCTCCTGCCGTGGAATCAACAATCGTTCGCGAAGCGGAAAGGTTGTATGAATATAGCACAGATGAAGTGTCTCAAACCGGTATTCAAGTAGTTTTCGCGACATTTGCAGTTGAGAGTGAAGCGGATATTGCTTCTTTCTATCTGTCAGATCTTTATAATCAATGGGAAATTGGCACTGATGATTTAGGCATTTTAATTGTCTTTTACTATGTCGGAAATTTAGATGACCCTGACAGTCCGATATATACTGTATATGATTTTATGCTTGGTTTTTCTATGGAGCAATATGTGAGTCCCATTGACCTGGGAAACATGTTTGATGAAACCATAAAATTGGCTGAAGACGAACAATTGGGAACCGCACATTTGTTATATGAAATTTTGCAGGAAATTTATTGGGAAATATATGATACAGAATTTACCTATGATTTGGATTATTATGCCAACACTTATTTGCCTTATTATGATGAATACGCCGATTATGACGATATCTGGGGTTGGATATTATATATAATTCTATCTCCGTCTTCTTCTTGGTGGGAAAAGGGTATTTTGGCATTGATTGGCTTTGCCGTCCTAGGCACCGGCGGTGGTTTAGCTAGAAACATCGGGGGCGGTGGTCGTAGTGGTGGTATGGGCTTAAGGCGTAGAAAATAATTACTAATTCATTAAAAGTTCAGATTCAGTCTGAACTTTTTTTCTGCTCTAGAGCAAATCTTTTGCAAAATAATACCCCCTGGGGTATAATAATGTTGGAAAACTGAGGTGAGAGATATGAAATGTGATTCATCATTAATTAATAGGATTAAAAGAGCTCAAGGTCAATTATCAGGAATATTGAACATGATGGAAAATGATTCTACATGTTTTGATATTCTCACGCAGTTAAAAGCGGTTAGAGCGAGCGTGGATAAAGCCATTGGTATCTTGACCACTACCAATTTGATACAATTGATTGAAGAAACAAATGACATAAAACTTAACAATATTGATGCAGCGATTGATATGGTCATCAAAGGCGTTAAATAGGGGAGGTAACTGTATGTTTACATTCAATGTGGAAAAAACTAAAGAAACTTCTGCTTTCAATAATGATGTCCTTTGGGATATGTTGATTGTCGGAGGTGGTCCTGCCGGTTTAAATGCGGGACTATATGGAAAAAGAAAAGGACTTTCAGTGGGCATCGTTACTGAAGAGATTGGCGGCCAGTTGCACAATACTTCAGACGTTGACAATTATTTGGGTTTCAAGAAGATTGAAGGAAAAGATTTATCGAATGAATTTTTATACCATATAAACAGTTTAGATGTACCAATTGTTAAGAATGTTCGAGTTAAAAGTATAGATTACTTGAATCCTGATTTCATGATAAACTTATCGGATGGCAAAAGTTTGAGATCAAAGACAGTTTTGATGGCAACCGGCGGTTCACCGAGAAAACTTGATATTCCGGGAGAAAAAGAATTTAGCAACAAGGGAGTTTCGTACTGCACCACGTGTGACGCGCCTTTCTTCAGAGATAAACACATAATTGTTGCCGGAGGGGGCAACAGTGCGGCTGAAGCCGTATTGGATTTAGTACCTTGGGCAAGTAAGATAAGCGTTGTTCACCGCAGTAAATGGCGAGCTGATCAAATAATACTAGACAAATTTGACAATATCGAAAATTTGGATATTCATCTCAATACACAAATTCTTGAAGTGTTGGGCAATGAGCAAATGACCGGTGTTAAAGTCTTGGATAAAATAACCAATGAAGAAAGAGTTATTGGTGCCGATGGCCTGTTTGTCGAGATAGGAACCATTCCTAACAGTTACTTGGTAAGAGATTTGGTAAAAACAAATGAAATTGGTGAAATTATCGTTGATGATTCGCAAATGACATCATTGCCGGGATTGTTCGCGGCTGGCGATGTTACTCAACAGCAAGACAAGCAAATTATCATATCAGCCGCTGAAGGAGCAAAAGCGGCTTTAGCTGTGACAAAATACTTAAATAAATATTATAAGGGAGAATAAATTATGGAAAAATTATTAAATCAAGAATTACAAAATCAAATCGGTGAGTTTTTATCTCATATGGACAAGGCTATAACCTTTGTCTTGTTTACCAAGGAAACAGGTTGTGAAACTTGTCAAACAACCAAAATGCTGTTGGAAGAAATATCACTATTGAATGACAAGATGACTTTCATTGAGAAAGATTTGACGCGAGATAAGGAAGAAGCAAATAAATATGGGATTACCTTGGCACCAAGTTTTGTAATCTTAAATGAGCAAGGTCTATATCAAGGAGTTATGTTCAACGGTATTCCTGCAGGTCATGAGATAAATTCTTTCCTTTCGGCGATTATCGACATGAGCGGTGTCGATTTTGGATTTGACAAGGAA
>JAQVFZ010000079.1 GCA_028697025.1 Candidatus Izemoplasmatales bacterium
CAGTCGCTATTGGATATATAAAAAAATAAAAAGGAGATAAGATTATGGGTTTAGAACTAGCTGCTTTAATCATATTAGGGTATTTTTTAGTTTTCTTCATTATCGCCACCATCATCAAAAACAACAGCATCGTTGATATTGGTTGGGGATTGGGATTTGTAGTTACTGCTTGGTTACTGTTCTTCTTTAAAGGTGACTATGGAATCGAAAAAATCATTGTCAACGTACTTGTAAGTTTGTGGGGATTGAGGCTTTTCTATTATATTCTTAAAAGAAATATCTTCGCGGAAGAGGATTTTCGCTACAAAAAATGGCGTGAAGATTGGGGAAAATGGGTAGTGCCACGAGCTTTCTTGCAAGTTTTCATGTTGCAAGGAGTATTTATGTTCGTCGTTGGCATTGGCGTTTTCTGGATCAATACGACAACTTTTACTCAAAGTTTAAATACGTCAAATTACATTATAATTGTTTTGGGAGCGTTAATTTGGTTATTCGGATATTACTTCGAAGTGGTTGGCGATCGTCAACTGCGAATTCATATAGCCAATAAAAACAAAACGCAAAAGTTAATGACAACCGGTTTATGGAAATATACCAGACACCCAAACTATTTCGGTGAAGCGGTTATGTGGTGGGGATTGTTTGTGATTGTCTTGGCAATGCCATCAAGTGAGTTTTGGAAATATTTAGCGATAATCAGTCCAATTGTGATAACCTATCTTCTTAGATTCGTCAGTGGCGTACCGATGTTGGAAAAAAAGATGAAACTCACACCGGGATGGGATGAATATGCAAGAGTGACAAATGCCTTCATTCCTTGGAAACCAAAGAAATAACATGAGTAGATTGACTCATGTCCTTGACTTTGATAACAGCAATCACAGTTGCGTATACTTAATGACAAAGTCATTTAGAATTTATAATAACTATACACTGAATGAAGCGATTAATTTCGCCGAAACAAAAGGCTTATCGCTTTCTATATATATAATTCAACCGCATGAAGAAAATCCGAAAAATATTGAATACTTCAAAAACATGATTTCTGATTTGTCGGAAAATTTAGGTAAATTTTCTGACGAAGTATCATTTAAATTGAGAGAAGAAGTTTCAGAAAGTTTATTTGATTCGGTTCAAGCAATATTCATCGATAAAATGTATTTGAGGTTTGATTTGGATTTCTATGAAAAGATTAAAGCCATATCATACAAAAACAAAATAAATCTTTTCACCGTTGAAGCAAATGTTTTCGTACCGGTTATGATTGCTTCTAATAAAGAAGAATATTCGGCGAAAACCATTAGAAATAAAATCAATTCAAAACTAAGTTCTTATCGCGACGAATGCTTGACTGGGCATAAACTGACTAAAGCCGAAAAAGAATCCTTTGAAGTTTTGACTGATTTTTTACAGAATAAATTATCGTTTTACCATCTTCATAACGACCCTTCCTTAAATTACACTTCGCTCTTGAGCCCATATTTAAAATTCGGATTTATTTCTCCGGTTTCAATCTATAATCGCTCGATTCACTTGAAGAGCGAAAACCTGGACGACTTTTTGGAAGAACTGATAGTCAGAAGAGAGTTGGCTTATAATTTTGTCTATTATAATCCTACATATGACGATTTCAATTATCTGACCTATGATTGGGCTTATAGAACCATGAACCATCATCTTAAGGACAATAGAAAATATATTTATACAAAAGAAGATTATGTCAATTTTAGAACCCATGATCCTTATTTCAATGCTGCAATGAAAGAAATGATTTATTTGGGTAGAATGCATTCTTATATGAGAATGTATTGGTGCAAAAAAATAATTGAATGGTCTAGAACTTATGAAGAAGCTTATACAATAGCTATTGAGTTGAATAATCATTATTTTCTTGATGGTTTAACGCCTAACGGTTATGCGGGAGTGGCTTGGTGTTTCGGAAAACATGACAGGGCTTGGACGGAAAGAGATATATTTGGTAAACTTAGATATATGAATGCAAATGGTTTGGAAAGAAAGTTCGACATAGCTGAATATGTTAGAAAAATCAATCTTTTAGGAAAAGAGGAATAATATATGAATTTTTTGAAGATGTACTTGATTGCTTTTGTAGTATTTTTAGCGATTGACGCTTTGTGGTTAGGGCTTGTAGCACCGAAATTCTATAAAGCGCAAATCGGACATTTGATGGCCGAAAGGCCGAATTTTATCGCAGCCGGAATTTTCTACTTAATCTTTATTGTGGGGGTTGTATATTTTATCAAGCCAAACATCGAAGCCGGGGAATTAGGAAAAGCAGTTTTGGGTGGAGCGATTTTTGGATTTATGGCGTATGCAACCTATGACTTGACTAATTTGGCAACCTTAAAAAATTGGCCAATAACTGTAACTATCGTTGATTTGATTTGGGGAACATTCCTTTCTTCTACCATAACTTTATTGACTTATTTGATTTATCATTGGATTTGGTAGTGCAATGAAGTTATTCAATTTAGTAATGGTTTTGAATCATGATGAATCAAAGATTTTGATGTGCTATCGATCTAAAAATCCATATAAAGGCAAATATAATCTTGTTGGCGGAAAAATCGAAGAAAATGAAGATCATCTAGAGAGTGCCTATCGAGAATTACGTGAAGAAACCGGAATTGAAAAAGACGATATAATACTTCAGCCATTCATTGATTTTACCTGGCACCCAATCAACATGAAAATGTATGTCTATATCGGTAGATTGAATAACCATGTTAATTTAGTTAGGGAAATCCATGAATTACTGTGGGTTGACATAAAAGAAAACTTTTTCGATTATGAAAAATACGCCGGTGAAGGCAATATTGGCCATATGGTGGAAATATACAAACAACAACGAAATATTCTCTTTAAAGATTAGAAAGCCAATTTCTAATCTTTTTTCATTTTAAGATTTCGTTTACTTAAAACGGTCTTTATAGTATAATTGATAAAGGAAAGAAAGGGTTTTCATAAACCTAAAATTTACTAAGGAGAAGCTATCATGAACAATTATTCTTTACCTCCATTTAGAATTAAAATGGTGGAACCGATTAAATTAATATCAAGAGAAGAACGTGTCGAAAAGCTAAAACAGGCGGCTTTCAATACTTTTAAATTGAAATCAGAGGACGTTTTTATTGATCTTTTGACAGATTCGGGAACTGGAGCTATGTCACATTTTCAATGGGCTGCATTGATGATGGGAGATGAGGCCTATGCCGGCTCAAGAAGTTTCTTCCGCTTGGAAGAAACTGTCAAAGATATCACCGGATATAAATATGTTATTCCAGCTCATCAAGGCAGAGGCGCTGAACAAGTTGCTTTGCCAAATTTAATCAAGAGACCGGGAATGTATGTCATCAGCAACATCCATTTCGACACAACCAGGGCTCATGTTGAGCTTGCTGGAGGCAGAGCGATAGACTGCGTTTGCAAAGAGTGTTTTGATTTGGAAATGGATTATCCTTTCAAGGGTAATTTTGATTTATTGAAGTTAGAATCTATAATCAAGGAAAAAGGTAAAGCAAACGTCGCAGCCATCATCATGACCATTACCAATAACTCGGCGGGCGGACAACCAGTTTCCTTGGCAAATATGAAAGAAGTTCACCGAATCGCCAAAACATATGGAATTCCTGTGGTGATTGATGGCGCTAGATATGCAGAAAATGCATACTTCATCAAACTAAGAGAGAATGGGTATAAAAATAAAACGGTAAAAGAAATCGCGAGAGAAACTTTCGATTTGGCTGATATATTTTTAATGAGCAGTAAAAAAGATGGTTTGGTCAATATTGGCGGACTCCTTGCGATTAAGGATAATGAAGAATTCTTTAGGGCTTGTCAAGTCAGAGTGATACCGATGGAAGGTTTTCCAACCTACGGCGGATTGTCCGGCAGAGATATGGACGCTTTGGCAGTAGGTTTGAAAGAAGCCTTGGAAGAAGAGTATTTGCAGTATCGCTTGGATGAAATCAGATATCTGGGTGATAAATTGCGGGCTGGAGGTGTACCTATCCAGTATCCAACTGGAGGTCACGCAGTTTTCGTTGATTGCGGAGCTATTTGTCCGCAAATACCGTTTGATCAATTCCCTGCACAGGTAGTCTGCAATGAATTATATCTAGAAGGCGGAATAAGGGCGGTTGAAATTGGATCGTTGTTACTGGGAAGAGATCCGGACACTCATGAAAACCTTAAAGCCGATAAAGAATTCTTGAGGCTGACAATACCGAGAAGAACTTATACTTTGGAACACTTGAATTATGTTGCCGAGTGTTTGATTCAAGTAGCTAAAAAAGGGCCACAACTAAAGGGTTTGGATTTTGTTTACGAGTCGCCGATCCTAAGACATTTTACGGCGGAATTCAAACCGAAAGAATAAAGGAGGGATTTTATGAACTTATTGAATATTAAGTCTGAAATCGGAGAATTAAAAAAAGTATTGCTGCACAGACCGGGAAGAGAGTTAGAAAATTTAACGCCTAAATGGCTCAATCAACTTCTATTCGATGACATACCTTGGTTGGATTTAGCCCAAAAAGAACATGATGCTTTTGCGGATATATTCCGTGCAAATGGCGTTGAAGTTTTATATTTGGTAGATCTGGTGGCTGAAGCTTTAGACAGTTCAACCGAAGTTAAGGAACGTTTTATCAATCAGTTCATTGAAGAAGCTTCCATAACCAGCGATACTTTGAAAACCTTGATTTTCCGTTATTTGAAATCAATGAAGAAAACAAAAGACATGGTTAGCGTCACGATGGCGGGAATCAGAAAAGACGAAGTACCAAATTTTACCAAAAGAACCTTGTCTGATTATATCAGAGATTATCCTTTCGTAACTGACCCAATGCCTAATTTATACTTCACGAGAGACCCGTTTTCAATTATCAACAACGGCGTTTCAATTTCCAAGATGTTTTCCGTGACAAGATCAAGGGAAACGATATATGGCGAGTACATTTTTAAATACCATCCAAAATATGGTAATACCGAGATACCACATTTTTACAATCGACAAATGGTTCCGACGTTAGAAGGCGGAGATATATTGGTTTTGTCGGATAAAATACTCGCTGTTGGCGTATCTGAAAGAACCCATCCGGCTGCGATTGAAAGATTGGCTAAAAATCTCTTTTATTTCAATAAAACAAACTATGAGATTGTTTTGGCATTTGACATACCTAAAAGTCGTGCTTTTATGCATTTGGATACAGTCTTTACGCAGGTTGATTACGATAAGTTTTTGATTCATCAAGAATTGAGACACCAAATAAAAGCATATGAAATAACAAGATCATTAACTCAAAAGAATAAATTGAATGTTTTGCCAATTGAGGGGAAATTAGATGAAATATTATCTAAATATCTAGAA
>JAQVFZ010000080.1 GCA_028697025.1 Candidatus Izemoplasmatales bacterium
TTCCAAAAAGGAAATGACTAAACTTCGTCCGAAGATACAAATCATTTTCCAAGATCCATACTCATCGCTTTCACCGAGAATGACAATCGGTGAAATCATCGGTGAAGCAGTGCGTCAACATGGAATAGTTCCAAAGGAAGAGCTTCGTGATTACATCATTGAAACCATGAGACTTTGCGGTTTACCAGCATATTATTACAGCCGTTATCCACATGAATTTTCCGGCGGACAACGACAAAGAATTTCAATCGCTCGTTCACTCGCTTTAAAACCAGATCTAATCATCTGCGACGAACCGGTATCGGCTTTGGACGTTTCGATTCAAGCGCAAATCATCAACCTATTGGTTGAACTTCAAGAAAAGATGAAGATTACCTATATCTTCATTTCCCATGACTTGTCGGTCGTTGAATATATCTCCGACGAAATCATGGTTATGTATTTAGGTAATGTCGTTGAACATGGAACAACCGAACAAATCTTCAAAAACACCATGCATCCGTATACCAAGGCGCTGCTTTCTGCGGTACCAATTCCGGATCCGGATACTAAAAAACAAAGAATCATCTTGACTGGCGATATTCCTTCACCGGCCAATCCGCCAAAAGGCTGTAAATTCCATACACGTTGCGCTCAATGCATGGAAGTCTGCAAGACTGTCGAACCTAAGCTCAAAGAGTACGAACCGGGACATAAGGTAGCTTGTCACCTTTATCCACAGGACTAGTGATTTAATATGAGTAAGAAGAAAAAAGAAAAATTCATCGACGAAGGTTATACAGTCGCTAATATGAATGTCGAAGGACTTCCTTGGTTCATGAGTGAAAAACACGTCAAAGCCAAGAAAAAATTAGTCGATTTAAACCTTTCGGGAAAAGAAAGACGGGCGATGATGCGCGGAGCTTTCTTGGCTTACATGCCGGTATTTTTGATAATACTTACCGGTTTTGTCGGTGCGTATTTATTGTTTTTATTGCTCATAACCAATCGTTAGATCAACAAGCAAAAATCATATTTCTTTTAAATTCATAGAAACACTTTTTATAAAATTAAGCGATGAGATGTTAGTTAATACAGAAGGTACGCTATTGTACTTTTTGTAATACTAGCATCTTTTTTCTTCAATCTGATCGCGAACTTTCAGGTTTTTATCTTGTCACAAAGAAGTAAAGTGAAAATCATCGAGAGGTAAATCACAGTATAAAAGGCAATTATTATTAAAAGAATCATACGGTTGACAAAAGATATTATTTTTTGTCTTATTATCTGGTTTTCACTTGATTATTTTCCAGGAGAAGTCCATAATTCTTTATGGTTGATTTAAACGATTTAAAGGAGGTAATTATGGAAAAAGCAATAATTTATTATTCAAAAACCGGCAATACCGAAAGCATTGTCAAACGAATGAGAGGTTTTAAGGCGTTAAGAGTTGTACCGGAAGATGACAATCCCAACATTCAAGATCCCGTGATCGTAGATTCTCCGGAGGTGAAGGTTTATCAGGAAATCATTTTTGCTAGTCCGGTTCATGGTTTTCAGCTGGCGATTGTGATGCGCAAGTATCTTGAGTCCCTGGATGATTTGAATGGAAAGACAATCGATATTTTTGTAACCCATCATTTTCCTTTTGCCTGGATGGGTGGGAATCCGACCTTGAAGCAGATGAAGAAGATAATCGAAAGTAAGAACGGACAAGTAAGGCAGATGACTTCCATCAATTGGACCTCAAAAAAACGCGAGAAGAGCATCATTGATATGATTGCCAAGTATCAGGAGTAATTCAAAATAACTCACCTTTGTTTTCGGTGAGTTTTTTTATTCGCTGGACGTAATATCGTAATTAATTATTAAAATGAACGAGTCGTCTTGTTATTTTTGTTTTTATTCGATAAAATAAACATGGAATGTAATAAAAATAAGGAGAATAAATATGAAGAAGAAACTATTGAGCATGGTCTTTTTTATTTTTTTAGTTGGCTTGACAGCTTGCGGCGGAATCAGCACCGACTTACCGACAACTTTGTCACCGACTACTAATGACATAACTACAGTCGCACCGACTACTTTGTCGCCGACCACTATGGCTCCAACTACGGTTGCCCCGACAACGGTAGCGCCAACAACTGTTGCACCGACGACAATTGCGCCTACAACAGCTGTGCCAACTACGGAAGCGCCGACTACGGAAGCACCGGTTTATACGCGTGTGTACTTCTATAATGTCTTGGGATGGACCGAAGTCTATGGTTATAGTTTTGCCGGCGAAACACGTCATTTAGGCGATTGGCCGGGAACTTTAGCGACACAGGAATCGAGTTCGCTTTGGTGGTATGTTGACGTTATGGTGGATACCGATGTTGACTCATTCAAAATCATTTTCACCAACAACAATCAAGTACAATCGGGTGAAGTGACGATTGATGACGATGTCTATGTTTATCTGTCATTGCCGACAGAGATGAAATTCTCTTCCAAGGCGGAAGTGGAAAGTCTGATTTCATCTAGTGATACAACGACAATCTGGTACTATAATTCTTTGGCCTGGGATAGCGTTTGGTTCTATGCTTGGGGTAACAATAGCAATTACTTCGGTGCATGGCCAGGGGTAGAAGCGGTCAAGGACTCTGAAAACGATTGGTGGAGCATTACCATACCTTTCGATACCGGTTTAATTCCAATCAGTTTTAAATTCCACGATAATACCGGAGCTAGCGTCAATGACGTCAATATCAATACTGGCGGACCTTTCTATGTCACTCAGACCGGTGAGGTCTTTGCCAGCAAAGAAGAGGCTGAAACATCTTTGAGCGTGACGACTAGAGTTTATTTTTTAAACTCCAACGGTTGGGAAGGCATCAGCGCTTATGACGAAGCCCAATCTTTAGGCGATTGGCCGGGAACCTTGATGACACAGGTAGAAACTACAGATTGGTGGTACGTCGACGTTGTCGGCGATATCAACAATATCAGCTATAATCTTGTCTTCAGCAGTGAGAATGGCTATGGAACCTGGAATGTGATAATCACTGAAGAATCAGGAGTATATGTAACCGTCAATTCCGAGGTATTCCTAACTCTAGAAGAAGCTGAAGCTTCAATTTACCCTGAAATAATGACTGATGTTTGGTTCTATAATTCGTCAAAGTGGTCTAATGTCTATGCTTACGCTTTTAATGATACAATCGAATACACCGGCAAATGGCCTGGTAAATTGGCTGTTAGGGAAGAGTTGACGGACTGGTATAAGGTAAGCGTGCCGGTAGACATAGCTACCGAGGGCTTCACCGTTATCTTCAACAATTATCAAGATGCACAAACCTCTGATGTCGTTTTAAGCAATGCGACCGATGTATATATTACGATTGATGGTCAGGTCTTCAGTTCCAAAGCTTTGGCTGAAGAACATATGACGGTCTACACGAGGATCTATTTCTATAATTCCAATAACTGGACTGATGTCTATGCTTATGAGGATAGTGGGATACTAGGAGTTTGGCCGGGGTCTAACGCCATTAAAGACGGAGAAACCAACTGGTGGTATGTCGATGTAGTCGGCGATATCCAAGAAACTTCTTTCCTCATTAAATTCCATAACAATGATACTCTAGCATTCAGAGAAACCTCTAATGTCTTGATTGATTCGACAAGCGGTCTATATATAACCGTCAACAATAAAGCCTTTTTAACAGCTTTGGATGCGGAAAATTCGATTATCGCACCAGTGATGACCCAGGTGTGGTTCTATAATTCTGATGGCTGGACCGATGTCTATGCCTATGTCTTTGATGATGCAGGCATTTATTTAGGCAATTGGCCTGGAGCTGAGGTTTATCAGGATTTTGATCCTGACTGGTGGTTTATCGGGGTACCGATTGATGTAGCAACAGCCGATTTCACTATTGTTTTTAGCGATGGTCATACTCAACAAACCCCTGATACTTTAATTACGCAGTCAACCGGTTTATACGTAACGGTTGATGGAGTGGTTCATCTATCTAAAACCTTGGCAGAAGAACATCTAAATGTCTATACGAGAATCTATTTCTTCAACTCTAACGGTTGGAGTAACGTCGTCGGATATGAAGACAGTACGCTATTAGGGTCTTGGCCTGGTACAAACGCTACTAAAGACGGTGAAACCGATTGGTGGTATGTGGATGTATTGGGAGATCTCGAAACGACAAGCTTTTTGATTAAATTCCATAATGCTGATCCAAAACCAAGGGAAACCTATAATGTCACTATCGACAATTCAACTGGCGTCTATGTTACGGTTAACTCCAAAGCGTTTACAACCGCTGTTGAAGCTGAAGCTTCGATTTATCCGGCGACGATGACTACCGTTTGGTTCCATAATACCGATCTTTGGAGTGAAGTTTATGCTTATGCTTTTGTTGACATCGATGAATATACTGGTAAATGGCCTGGTAAACTTGCAGTAAAGGATGAATTTAGCGATTGGTACTCCATCAGTTTGCCGTTTGATTATTCAACTGATGAAATTCATCTAATCTTTAATGACGGCAGTGGTATGCAATCTACCGAATTCGTAGTCAATAGCACAAGCGGATTATATATGATAAGCGAAGGTTTGATGTTTGACGATTTGGGAAGTGCAGAAGCATATCTCTTCCCGTTGACAACGATTTATTTCTACAACAGCAACAATTGGACGACGGTTTATGCTTACGTCTTTATCGACAGCGATGAATTCCTAGGAACTTGGCCGGGAACTTTAGCCTATATGGACGTTGATAGCGGCTGGTGGGCTATCGACGTGCCTTTAAATGTTGAGCCGATAGGTTTTACCGTTGTATTCAATGATGGCGATTCCTTGCAGACGCCTGACGTCATGATTGACACCATAGAAGGCATTTACGTTGACGTCAACGGCAACATCTATACGACGAAGATTGATGCCGAAAACTTTGTGAATACTTATACCAGAGTTTATTTCTATAACAGCGATTTATGGACCGATGTTTGGATTAATGCTGCAAATACTTTTCCAGACGATCCACTTTTTAGTTTCTCGGGACAGATGACTAAGGAAGATAGTAGCGATTGGTGGTACGTGGATTTGCAGGTTGACCCGTCATTGGTCAACATCGATTTTGCTTTTAACGATAATGACGCTTTGTATACGGATAATGCATATTTGACCAATACCACGACGGTATACGCCACTGTCCGCGGGTATATGTATGCCAGCAAGGAATTGGCTGAAGCTTCTATGCTCGAGACAGTCACCAGGGTTTATTTCTATAACAGCGAACAATGGTCTGAAGTTTGGGCTTATGCCGAAGAATCATTGCTGATGCCGCT
>JAQVFZ010000081.1 GCA_028697025.1 Candidatus Izemoplasmatales bacterium
GGTAGGTCAACCAATCGGTTTGACAATTGATCCTTACGAAATTCACATGATGAAGGTTGAAACCTGTGAATAAGGAGTTTAAAGTCTTAGCCGTTCCCTATAAGGTCTGGCTGAGCATCTTAGTTTTTATACCTATTTTAGCAATGCTTTTCATCAGTTTTTCCAATTTGAGTTCTTCGGTTTCAGTGGGAGAATTGACATTATCTTTAGCCCATTTCAAGCTTTTGTGGGAGAGTTCGACTATAATCGCTTTTCGTAATTCGCTCATATTTGCGGTAGCGACTACATTGATTAGTTTTGTCTTGGGTTATTTCATCGCTTATGAAATCAAATTATCGAAATTCAAGAACAAATTCATTCTATTGACGTTCGTAATTTTACCAATGTGGTCCAACTTGATTTTAAGAACTGAAAGTTTGGCCAACATCATGTCCGAGAATAACATCTTGAAGAATATCCTTGGTTTTAATTTGTTTGGCAATATTTCCGGAACTTGGATGGCGGTGTTATTCGGATTGGTATTTACCTACATGCCATTTATGATTCTCTCGGTTTATACCGCTTTGGAAAAGATTGATTTCGCTTTGGAAGAAGCTGCCCTTGACTTGGGGCTAAGACCAATCAAGAAATTTTGGAAAGTAGTGTTTCCTCTATCTTTCAAGGGCGTAGTGACCGGAGCTATCATGGTTTTCTTGCCGACGCTAGCCGGATTTGCAATACCAAAAATCTTGTCTCGCGGCAGAATAGTTTTTATCGGTAATATCATCGAACAGAAATTCATCTATACCAATTACAATCATGGCGCATTACTCGCAGTAGTCATTCTTTTCTTCATTTTGGGTTCAATTCTCTTGATCACTAAATTTGACAAGGAAGGAGAGACTTTATTATAATGGAAAATCAAAAAGCAACTTTAAAAGATTATGGTTATAGAGATTTTACGACTCTTAACAAAATCTATAAGATATTGAAAAAAGTTTTTGTAGTCGCCATTGTACTAGGTCTTTATATATCCATCATCGTAATAGCGATCCAATCGATTAACGAAAGCAGAAACTTGAGTATTTTCACTAGAGTTTCCTTCCAGTGGTACGCAAACATTCTTCAAGAAGAAGAATTGATGCAAGCCATTAGGAACACCTTCTTGGTCTCTGCGATTGCGACAGTTCTCGCAACTTTCCTTGGTACGTTCTTTGCCATCGGACTTTATGCCTTGAGCAAGAAGGTCAGGGTTTTATGGATGCTACTAAACAACGTACCGATTCTAAATGCAGACATCGTTACCGGTTTTAGTTTGATGTTGATGTTCAGGTTGTTGATGGTGGTATTCCCTAATATTTTCGGTCTGTTCACATTGGTCATGGCGCATTTGTTCTTTACTATTCCTTATGTAATTTTGAGCGTCATGCCGAAATTAAAGGAAACCGATCCCAATTTGATGGATGCCGCTATGGATCTTGGCGTCAGACCTTATAAAGCTCTAATCAAAGTCGTCATCCCGGCAATCAAAGCCGGTATCTTCAGCGGTATGTTGTTGGCTCTCACCATGAGTATCGACGATTTTGCCATTTCATATTTTACGACAGGAGCCGGATTCGATAACCTGTCAATCTGGATTTACGCTGTAATCGGCCGTAGAAATCTGACACCTTCTGTCTATGCATTCTCAACATTACTGACAATCTTTACCTTAGTAGGATTGTTGACATATCAATTTTTGCAAAAGCAAAAGAAAGGGAAGAAGAATGAAAAGAATAATTTTAGCGACATTGCTTCTTAGTTTGACCATTGTTTTATCAGCATGCAACTCCCGCCCGAAGTTGAGACTATTGAACTGGGGCGAGTATATTAACGATGAAGTTGTTGAAAAATTTGAAGCGGAAACAGGAATTGACTTGATTATTTCCGTTGCCGATTCAAATGAATTGTTTTATCAAAAAATCAATAGCAAAACAACAGCGTTCGATTTAGTAATTCCTTCGGATTACATGATTGAAAAAATGGTAAAAGAAAATATGCTGATTGAATTGGATTATTCGAAACTGCCGAACCGTGGAACTGTAACTTATATGGATGGGGTAAACCAGATTTTTGATTCCATGACTCAGACTACTTTGGCTAGATCACAAAAAGCTGTTGATTACACCGATTATGCCGTACCTTATTTCTGGGGAACTTTCGGTATCATCTACAACAATAGAGTCGAAGGTTTGGAAGAAGCTTTGAACGAACACGGTTGGGATGTTTATTTTGAAGCCGACACCTATTTCCCGACTGCTAGAAGAGGCATGTATGACGTACCGCAATTCGCTTACGCAGCCGCTATGATGTATATGGGAAATAATCCTAATGACTATAGTGCAACGCTTTTACAAGAAGTGGAAACAGTGATTGAAAACGCTGATTTCGTCGAATGGGGCGACGATACATTGAAACGTAATGTAGAATCGGATAATCTGGACATGGCTTTTGTTTACACTGGAGACTATCTTGACAGATTATACATTCAACTTGACGAAGGCAAAACTTTGGCGGAAGTACAGGCAGACTTTGATCTTTATGTTCCTGACACCACCATGGTTTTCATCGATTGCATGGTCATTCCTAACACCGCTACCAACATCGACGGCGCACACCAATTCATTAACTTCCTGCTTAATCCTGTAAATGCCGCTTTAAATGCAGAAGTTGTCGGTTACGCGGTTGCTTATCAGGAAGCATTCGATCAAATAATTTCTTATCTCGATTCAGCTGATGTCACAAAACATAACTGGGCGACCGCGAATAGCATCTATTACAACATGGAAGCGGAAAGTACTTTCTATCCGCTGACTACCTTACATCCTGACGATATTGACGCCATCAATACCATGGTTCAAAACGTTATCACCGGTTGATTTGCCCAATAAAATTAATTTAAGCAACTTTCTCATGAAACAGTAAGAAAGTTGCTTTTCTTTTTGAATAATCTTGACAAGCCGAGAAACAACGGTTTATAATTATTGTAAGTTAATAAGCGAAAAGAGAAATGATAGGACGAATACCGATAAGTGGGATTTTTTTCGTTCTATTTGCTTTATTAGGGGTAAAATATGATTAATCAAAGAGTTATACCCGCAATATCAAATCATAAAAAATTGAAAGAATTTTTGGAGACAGACCTAGTCTTTGGCATCTTGATGAATTTTCAACTTGCACAGTTGGAAGATTTGGTCAGACAGATGAAAGCCAAAAATAAGAAAGTGCTAATTCATTCTGAGCTGATAAAAGGTTTGGCCAGCGATGAATACGGTGCTATATATCTAATTCAAGTACTCAATGTTGATGGCATTATCTCGTCGAAACCAAAAGTGATAGAGGTCTGCAAAAAACGAGGAATCTTGGGTATTTACCGTTTCTTCATCAAGGATACCATCTCTTTGGAGCAATCTCTTGACATTGGCAGAAGATTGAGGCCTGATTATGTCGAGATATTGCCGGCGGCTTGTTTTGATTTGATCGGCGACATCAAAAAAGATTTGAATGCAAAAGTTTTGATGGGCGGCTTGATTCAGGATGAAGCCCAGGCGAATAATTGTTTCAATCATGGGGCGATAGCCATTACCACTTCGAAATCGGAACTCTGGCAAATTTGAAAACTTAATGATAAAGAGAGAAATAGAGCGAGTAAATAGATGTTTAAAGACATTTTTTTACTCGCTTTTATTTTAAGAGGGGATTATTTATGTTATATGACTATATTGTTATCGGTGCGGGAATCATCGGTTCATGCGTTGCTAGGGAACTTTCCCGGTTTGATGTCAAAACATTGGTTTTGGAAAAAGAAAACGATGTTGCCAATATCCAAAGTCTGGCCAATAGTGCCATTGTCCATTCCGGGCACAATCCTGAACCAAGATCTTTGAAAGCACGACTTTCGGTATGGGGAAACAAACTATATGAACAAATGGAAAATGAGTTGGGGATACCGCTTTTAAGAAGCGGTGCTTTTGTTGTCGCCCATAATGAAGCGGAAGAAAAAGAACTGGAAAAGTTGGCTGCTCTTGCCAAGGTCAACGGTGTCCCGGAATACGCCATCATCGATGCTGAAGAAGCCAGACGCACTGAACCGAATCTCGCAAAATCAGTAACCAAGGTATTGTCCTTGCCCACCACAAAAGTCACCTATCCGTGGGAAGTGGCTTTTGCAGCTGTGGAGGTAGCGATTAAAAACGGAGTGGAATTCATAAAGAACGCCAGAGTTACTGCTATCGAAAAGACAGATGGATGTTTCGTAGTAACTGTAAATAACAAGGATTTGTATCTCGCCAAGAACGTGATTAATGCGGCAGGAGTCGCGAGTGACGACATTGCCAAATTAATCGAAAAAAACGTTCCGTATCAAATAAAGGGAAGAAAAGGCGAATATTTCGTTTTGGACAAAAGGGTGAAAGGTTTCGTCAATCATATTCTTTATCCTTTGCCTACAGAACTGGGAAAAGGAGTTTTAATAACGCCGCAATACCATGGAGAGATTTTGCTTGGACCAAACTCAGTCGAGGTCGAAGATAAATACCGTCCGACAACTTCCTTTGCCGGTCTAAACTATGTTAAAGAACACGCATCTCTCTTGGCTGACAATATTCCGTTCAATCAAATAATCAGAAGTTTCGCCGGTATCAGATCAACTTCGACCTATGACGATTTCTATATTAAAGAATCATTGGAAGTGAGCGGTTTTTATCACTTGGGCGGAATAGATTCACCTGGTCTTACATCTTGTTTTGCGATTGCCAAATATTTGTTGGAAGAAATTATCGAGATTCAGGATAAGTTTGATTTAAAGAAAGAATTCAATCCATATCGATCTAGAAGGATTCGCTTCCACCAACTGTCGAATGAAGAAAAACAAGCATTGATTGCCAAGGAACCATTATACGGCAATATTATCTGCAAATGCGAAAAGATTACGGAAAAGGAAATTTTGGACGCCATGAAAGGGCCTTTGGGTTCCAATACCATCAAAGGCATCAAAAAAAGAACTAGGGCTGGGGCAGGGCTTTGTCAAGGCGGATATTGTGAAGAAAAAATAATTAAGATGATTGCCAAAGAATTCAACCTATCCCCTTTGGAAATTTCCTATGACTCGGAAGAAACGAAAATCTTTGTTCAAGAAACGAAGGTGAAAAAATGATTAGGGAAGTAGTGGTAATTGGCGGTGGAGCTAGCGGCTTAGCCGCAAGCATCGCAGCCAAAAAGAGAAATAAAGACGTGCTTTTGATTGAGAGAGAAAATGAGCTGGGCGGGATATTGAATCAATGCATCCATAATGG
>JAQVFZ010000082.1 GCA_028697025.1 Candidatus Izemoplasmatales bacterium
AATGTTCAAACCCTTTGCTTTTAGACCTTCTCTAACATATTTTGCGATGTCCAATAATGCTTTTGGACGTTCCGGTTCTTGTTTCAATATTCTTAAAGCTTCGAGTGCTGTCGCAGCATTTGCAGGAGTTATGGCGGCGCAGAAAATGAATGGTCTTGATTTATGTTTGACGTATTCTACTACCTTTTTATCGGCTACCATATAACCGCCTAAACTTGCCAGTGATTTTGAAAAAGTTCCCATAATAATATCCACGTCTTTTTCTAAACCGAAATACTCGGCAGTTCCCCTGCCGTGTGCGCCTAACACACCAAATCCATGTGCGTCGTCAACCATGACCCTTGCACCGTATTTTTTTGCCAATCTGACGATATCTGGAAGTTTACATATATCGCCGCTCATCGAAAAAACGCCATCAGTGACAATTAATTTACCCTTATTAGGATCCGCTTTAGCTAGTTTAACTTCCAAATCTTCCATATCATTATGATGATATCTAACCATTTCCGCATAAGAAAGTCTAATTCCGTCATATATGGAAGCGTGATTTTCTCTATCGCTAAAAACCAGATCATTTCTTCCTGCTATAGCAGAAAGAATGCCTAAATTTGATTGAAAACCGGTAGAGAAGGTTACACAAGCTTCTTTGTTCAAGAATGATGCTAACTCTTTCTCCAATTCCAAGTGAGTCGTCAAAGTACCATTCAAGAATCTTGATCCGGAAACTCCGGAACCAAATTCTGTCAAAGCCTTCACTCCAGCAGCGATAACTCTTTTATCTCCAGTAAGACCAAGGTAATTATTGGAACCAATCATGATTCTTCTCTTACCTTCCATCATAACCTCTATATCTTGCTTAGTTTCTAAAGCATGAAAATAAGGATATATTCCTAATTCCTTGTATTCCTCAGCTAATGTAAACTCATCGCATTTCTTAAATATATCCATAAATTAACCTCCAAAAAATATATATGGTAATTTGCTTAACCTAAGCAATTATACCATATAAGATTTTTTTTGTATATTAAATTCGATAACTTTACTCGGTCCTTAAAGCAACCACAGGGTCCTTCTTTGAGGCCATTCTGGCAGGGATATATCCAGCAATATAAGCTAATATTATGCTAATCAATATTAAGGCGCTGACATGTAAAATGGATAGTTTTGCTACATTAGGCATTTCCGCCAGATTCTCGATTATGATGTTGATTGGTATTATTAAAAGAATGCTGACGACAATTCCGACCACTCCCGCTGCAAAACCTATTATTAGGTTTTCTGAGTTAAACACTCGGGAGATATCTTTCTTTCTCGCTCCAAGTGCTCTTAAAACGCCTATTTCTTTAGTTCTTTCCAAGACAGAGATATAAGTAATGATTGAAATCATAATTGACGAAACCACTAATGAAATGGCTGCAAAAGCTATCAATACAATGGAAATTGTGTCAATTACACCACCTACCATTGAAGTAATTGTTGCCGCCTGATCAACGTACTCTACTTTTTCAGTTTCTGTTTTGCCTTCATTATATTTATCCAAGTATTCCTTAACCAAATCTTTATTTTCAAAACTGCTTGGATATAAAGAGATTGTATCTATCCCACCAACTTCATCAGGATAATTGGTATATAGATAATCTGCTAGGTCTGAAGTGTAGCCCAGGCCGTTGTATAACAAAGCAACGTTAGATCCTTCTTTAGCCCTGATAATTCCTGCAATCGTAACATCCATTGCTTCTGTGATATCTGAAGTTTGCATATTGTATTCACCCATATAAAGTTTGAACTCTGTACCTATGATATCTTCAAAAGCAAAAGTCGTTTCTGTATTAGGGTCAAATCCAAGAACTTGAAGAGTCGATTTATAGATACGATTATATTCGTCGACGACCAAATATACTTCAAAGTTCTTTTGCTCAAAATCCTGAGTTACAGGATTGCCGTAGATGACTTCATAATTGTTGTCGAAAACATCGCCTTCAGGCAGTAAAGTGAAGAAAGAAAAGCCAAAACCAAAGACATCGCCGGGATTCGTATCCTCATTTTCGACGATAGTCTCAGAATGAATTGGAAAATAAACGTCGCCAATCTGAGGAACTTCCATATATTTCAATAAAGCCATGTTAACTTTTCTTTGATATTTAACACCACTGAGCGTTTCAGTTCCAGCACCATTTACATACGCATCAACATATTGTAAGTAATCATCGGTTATATCGTTTTTAACCAAAAAACTTTGAAATCGATTTTCATCGTACATCGTTGCGTAATCCTGTTCAGGATACATCAATAAATCCGTTTCGGTTGCCTGTCTCATTTTTTCAAAATCTAATCGTGATTCAGTTACTGTAATCGGATATCCAGATAAGGTTTCTCTTTCGAATTTATCTATCTCCTGATCCAAGCCATTCGACAGAGATAAAATTAAAGCTATGCCGATAATGCCGATACTCCCTGCAAAAGCAGTAAGGAATGTTCTACCTAGTTTTGTTCTGATGTTGTTCAAGGAAGAAATTAATGCCATTTTGAAGGACATCGCTGTCTTCTTGAGGTCTAGTTTTGCATCATTCTTGATATTCTCCTCCAACGGATTGGAATCATCAATAATTCTTCCGTCTTTGAGTTTTACGACTCTTGTTGCATACTTATAAGCCATTTCAGAGTCATGCGTGACCATAATAACCAGTTTATCCTTGGCTATATCTTTGATTAGGTCTAAAATTTGAATTGAGGTTTCCGAATCCAATGAACCAGTCGGTTCATCGGCAAGTATTACGTCAGGATTATTTGCTAATGCCCTGGCAATTGCAACTCTTTGGCTCTGTCCGCCTGACAATTGGTTAGGTCTTTTGTGAATATGGTCTCTCAAACCGACTCTGTCCAACACTTCTATAGCTCTTTTTTTCGCTTCGGACTGAGAAACACCGGAAAGAGATAGACCCATTTCTACATTTTGCAAAACACTCAGATGAGAAATCAAGTTATGAGATTGAAAAATAAAGCCGATTGAATTATTCCGATACATATCCCACTCGTGATCGCTGAAATTCTTGGTCGATTTATCGTTGATAATCAAATCGCCTTTATCGGCATGGTCCAATCCGCCTATTACATTTAGCATCGTCGTTTTACCACAACCGGAAGGACCCAAAACGGTTACGAATTCCGCTTTTCTGAATTCAATTGATAAATTATCGAGAGCGTTTTGGGAAAATTCCCCGATTACATATGTTTTTGAAATATTTTTAAGTTTAAGCATTTTTATTCCCCCTATAGCCATACTCCAAGATATTAAGATATTCTTCAAGTGACTTTTTTGAATTTTGAAAATTTAGTTTTTTTGAAACGGTGTTATAAATATTAGTTTTTAGAATTGAAAAAGCAATGTCGATCGTTTGTTTAATTTCCGGCTCTGAAGTGAATTTGAATTGCTTTAAATCAAGTAATTGAAATACATCATCACAATTAGCCAAATCAGGAAGTGGTTGATTTTTGTTTTTGAGTTCCTCATCTAGGTGAGTTTGAAAATAAATAAGGACATTAAAGATGAATTTTTGATTCGTTTCATTTTGATAAAGGTCAAATATGTATTTGTGTAGTCCCATTATCAGTTGTTTTAAATCACCGGCTCTATCAATGGCAGCCTCCTCCATGATTCTTTTTACGTTCTCTTTGAATGTTGCCAAAAGGTATATCAATAAATCGTATTTATCCGCGAAATACGTATAGAAACTACCTCTAGAAATTTCTGAGTTTTTTACAATTTTGTTAATTGAAACTTCGGAAAAAGGATTATCTGAAAATTCTTTTACTGCGCTATCAATTATTTTTCTTCTTTTTTCCTCCGGAAGATTGTAAAAGGTATCAAACGGCATATTAATCACCTCGATAACATTTTATATGACAGGTTGTCATATGTCAAATAATTAGAACCGACTTCACAAAAAAATCATAAAAAAAGATGTTGATTAAACAACATCTCATCTATTTAAAGCTTTAGTATTTTTTCTAATTCAAGTGAACAATATTTTTTATCCGAATCCTTTTCGATGTGATTTATGACTTCTTTTGCTTTTTTTAGCATTAAGTCTCGGTGGTTGAAATCCTTCAGTAAATGATAAGCCCTTACATTAGCTTCATAAGCAAAGAAAAGATCGAAATCTTGTAGATTAAGCTTAAGAGTGTCATCAAGCACTCTTTTTGCGTAATAAAGACAAGCCTCAAGAAGATTAGCCTCTGCAAAAACACGCGACACCTGCCAATTGCTCCTAATGAAATTAACATGGTTACCAACTAAAGACCAGTAATATTTCGACTTAAAGGTCAAATCAATCATTTTTAATGTTTCTTCAACCGTTCTGTTTTCTTTTTCAATGTAATCCCAAGTTTGATTGAATGCCTGTTTCGCTAAGCTTCTAACTTCATCACTCATCATAATCTATCTCTTTGCCGCCTCTCTGAAAATCTCCAAACCTTTATCCGTTAATTCATGTTTTACCATTTCTTTCAAAACTTTATATGGGATTGTCGCAATATCGGCTCCAGCTTTGAGCGACTGGTTTACGTGCTCAAGATTCCGTATGGAAGCTGCGATTATTTGGGTCTTGAAATTATAGGTCCTGAACATATCCTTGATTTCCTTGAGCAGGTTATATCCTGAGTCGCTGGTTTTTAATAGGTCGTCCAATCTGCCCATGAAAGGAGAGACATAAGTTGCTCCTGCGGTAGCTGCCATTAAAGCTTGTGAAGCTGTAAAAACCAGAGTAACGTTTGTTTTGATCTTTAAAGCTGTTAACATTTTTACGGCTTTAACACCTTCAATTGTCATTGGAATTTTTATGACGATGTTTTTGTGCATTCTTGAGTAAATTTTGGCTTCTTCAACCATCGACTCTGCATCAGCTTCAGCCACTTCGGCACTTATTGGCCCATCAACCAAATTAACAATTTTTCTTATTGCATCTTCAAGAGAAATTCCTGATTTTGCAATTAGAGAAGGGTTGGTAGTAACACCAGAAATTATCCCCCAACTTGACACTTCTTCAATTTCGCTAATAATCGCTGTATCTGCAAATATTTTCATTAAATCCCTCCTATTTATTGTAAAAGAGCCTGAATTCTATCCAGTAAAGCTTTCCTTAGTTCGTCAGATTCTTTTAAAATCGCTTTTGTAGTCTCTTTAAATTCGGACTTTAAGGTTTCGTCACTTATTCCTGGCAAATTGATTAAAACATTCATGATTGCGCCATTAATGGCCGAGTA
>JAQVFZ010000083.1 GCA_028697025.1 Candidatus Izemoplasmatales bacterium
GGTAACGGCTTCAGTTTCACCAACTTTAACTCCCATGACATGATGCATACAATCCGCTATGCCCTACATACTTATCATATCGATAAGAATTCTTGGGACGGATTGGTTGTAAATGCGATGATGTCCGATTTTTCATGGAAAAAATCTGCTAAAGTCTATAAAGAAGTATACAAAGATTTGATGAGGAGAAAGATTAAATGACAACAGCTAAATTTAGAGGCAATTACCCGTTTAGAGCGACCGTTGATCATATCAAGAAAGAAATTCATAATCTCGGCTTCAGCGTAGAATTGGTCGACGAAGTAAAACGTGGTGATGAAAACTTCTGGGTGGAACTGTTGGTTTTCGAAAAATATTACATGCGCGTTGAATCCAGAGCTAGTCTGACGGTACTAATCACCGGCGACGAAAATCAATCAATGGTTGATTGCATTGCCAGTGGTGCGAGTCAAGGAGTGTTTTTCCGTTTTTCCTGGGGAGCAGACAAAAACTTTCTCAATGGCATCAGAAAAATTCTAATAGCTAAAGGTTATCAAGAAATATAAATATAGGAGAGAGAAAACATGAAAAAAGTTTTAGCGTTGATCTTAGCAGGTGGTAGAGGTACAAGGCTTGACATTTTATCGGAAAATCGTGTCAAACCTTCAGTCCCTTTTGCCGGTAAGTATCGCATCATTGACTTTACTTTGAGCAACTGTGCCAACTCCGGTATCTATGATATCGCAATTTTGACCCAGTATCTGCCTTTTTCACTGAATGACCACATCGGTAGCGGCAAGCCTTGGGATTTGGACAGAAGAGATTCCAAAGTTACCCTTTTGCAACCGCACAGCGAATGGTATATGGGTACAGCCGATGCTGTCAGAAAAAACATTCATTATATCGAACAAGTCAAGGCTGATTATGTTTTGATTCTTTCCGGAGACCACATCTATAAGATGAACTACCGCAAAATGGTTGACAAACATATCGAAAATAAGGCCGCTCTAACTGTTGGAGTTAATATTGTCGATCCAAAGGACGCACACCATTTCGGCATGCTCAAAGCCGATGAAAACCTAAAAATCACTGAATTCATAGAAAAACCGAAACAAACGACCCTGACCATGGCTTCGATGGGTATTTATGTTTTCAATACCGACGTATTGCTGAAATATCTCAGAACCATGGATTTGGTTGATCTTGATTTCGGCAAACACATCATTCCAAAAATGATTCATGAAACTGAGGTTTACGCCTATAAATTCCATGGTTACTGGAAAGACGTCGGAACTTACGATTCTTACCTTGAAACCAATCTTGGTTTGATAGAAACGGTAGATAAGATTCAACTTGACATGTATGACCCGACCTGGAAGATATATACCAGGTCCGAAGAATTGCCGGCAGTAAAAGTGGGGTCGAAAGCCAATATCAAACAGGCTTTACTTTCTAACGGTTCGATAGTAGCCGGCAACGTCGAAAGAAGCGTTTTGAGTCCGGGGGTAGTCGTTCATCCTTTGGCTACAGTGAAAAACTCCGTCATCCTCAATGACGTCCAGATCATGTCCGGAGCTATTGTCGAAAATTGCATTATCGACAAACACACAGTCATCGGCAAAGACGCAATTGTCGGTTTTGGCAACGATTTGACACCAAATAAGGAAAGACCAGAGTTGTTGGAAAGCGGCATTACCGTCTTGGGCAAACATCTTAATGTTCCGGAAAAGATGAAAATCGGCAGAAATGTAAGAATCTTCCAAGGAGCCGATTTAACCAAGATCAAGGATGGAAATATTCCTTCGGGAGAAACTGTCAGATAAATAGAAAAAGTCAGCCTCGAAAGCTGACTTTATTTTTTGAAGTGGTGCTCCTACCTAGAATCGAACTAGAATTTCAGCATTACCATTGCTGCGTTCTACCATTTAACTATAGGAGCCTAGTAATTATTATAAATAAAGAGCGAGTAAAAATCAAGAAAAATCTTTTTTTTAATGGCTTAGCTTTTATTTACATTGAAGGGTATATGTAATATAATTGAAACCGTGAGGTGATTTTATGCTAAAAATAACAAATGTTTCCAAATCCTACGATAAGGTTAAGAAGGCGATTAATGAGATTAATCTGGAGATTTGTCCAGGCGACATCTATGGATTTATCGGCCATAACGGAGCTGGGAAAACCACGCTTTTGAAATCGATAGCCGGAATCCTTAGTTTCGATAGCGGCGAGATAACCATATTTGACAAATCGATAGTCAAAGACAACCTTGAAGCTAAGAAGATCATGGCTTATATTCCGGATAATCCTGATATTTATGAAATGCTATCAGGGATTCAATATTTGGATTTTATCGCTGACGCCTATGGCGTGGACCTGGAAAAACGCAGAAATCTGATTAACAAATATGCCAAAATGTTTGAAATGGATCTGGTATTGAATAATCCTATCAATTCATATTCACACGGTATGAAACAAAAAATCGTGATTATGAGCGCTTTGATACATAGTCCGAAGGTCATGTTGTTGGATGAACCTTTTGTTGGTTTAGATCCTAAGGCAAGTTACTTGTTGAAAGAGGTATTTCATGAGTTGGTGGCACAGGGTTCTTTGATTTTCTTTTCAACCCACGTTTTGGAAGTTGCGGAGAAACTGTGCAATAAAGTTGCAATTATCAAAAACGGAAAAATCGTTGCCAACGGTTTGACCGAGGAGATCGTTAAAGATAATTCTTTGGAAAATATCTTTCTCGAATTGTTGAACGAATCATGATGTACTTAAAGTTGATGAAAGTCTTTTTCAAAGAAAATTTGGCTTTCAAAAGAATATTGGGTACTGATTTAAAATCATCGAAAATCAAGACGATTTTAATTATCTTGGCGATTATTTATGGATTTGGTGCTGTTCTTCTCGGTTTTGGATTCATGTTTTTCGAACTTGGAAAAGCTCTGGTTCAGATGAATTATTTGGATTTGTTGCTGGATTTTGTCTTCATCTATGCAACCTTCTTATCGATATTCTTTATCTTGTTTAGAGCTAACGGCTATTTGTTCCATTACAAGGATTATGACATATTGGCTCCTTTGCCAATCAAGACCAAAACTGTAATTCTGGCAAAAATGACTGTGATGTTGACTTTTATTTACTTAAGTGTTTTCATTATTGTCGCACCGATTGTTTTCAGTTATTTTTACTACTCGGGTTTTGATGTCATCAAGTTGCTGGAGATGATTGTCTTGTTATTGGTGGTGCCACTTATTCCTCTAGCGATATTTTCTTTTGTTTCACTGCTGATAGCTAACTTTTCCAATCGTTTTCGGATTGGAAAAACCTTGAATATTATTTTGATGTTTGTTTTCTTCCTTGGCTTCATGTTTTTGTCCATGAGTACAAGTTTTTCGGAGACCAACCCCTTGGTTGGTCAAATGGGGTTGATGGAAAATATATCCAAATATCTCATTACTTCAACTTGGTTCAAGAGCGCAATCCATGAAGGGAATGTGTGGGCTTTTCTCGGTATGATTGGCCTATCATTGGCAGTCGTAACGATATTCGTCTTTGCAGTTGAGAAATTGGTTATCAAAACCAATCAGACCGGACTTGTAACCAGAACTTCCAAGAACAACAAGCAAGTTGTATCCAAGAGCAGAAACATTATCGTCAATATCATTGCCAAAGAGTTCAAGAAATTCTTTTCCGTCACCATTTATGTCTTCAATTCGGGATTTGGGGTGATAATGATGGCGATAGGCGGAATTGCGATATTGTTTTTGAAAGAAGACCTGATTGCTTATATCGATGTTTTTGAAGGTCTGGGTTTATCATTTGAACTAATGTTGTTATTGATCATCGGATTTATGATGTCGACAGTATTCACTTCCAGCATCAGTCTTTCTCTGGAAGGAAGAAATTTTTGGATACTCAAGACCTTGCCGATAAAAGCGGAAACGGTGATGTTCGGCAAAATGCTTTTCAATGTGATTTTGACTTTACCTGTAGCCTTTTTTGCTTTATTCATGGCGGGAATAGCCTTGCAGATCAATTTCCTCAATCTATTGGTAATGCTTGTGTATGTTGCTACCCTGGCTTTCTTGAGTTCGATACTTGGTTCCGTCATCAATCTTCATTTCCCTAAGTTCAACTATATCAATGAAACAGAGGTCGTAAAACAAAGTTTGGGAGCTTTGCTGGGAATGTTTTCTGCTTGGTTGATATTGACTGTCAACGGTTTGCTTTATTATTATCTGAATAGTTATTTTGATTTTGCTTTATTGATGGTTTTCAACATTTTAATCAATGCTTTGGCGTTTTGTGGTGCGTTTTATTACATAAAAAGCCGAGCACAAGTCATTTTCAACAAATTGTAGCGTTTTCATACATTTAAAAGCGTTTATATTTGAATTATTACCGTCTTTTTGGTATAATTTTTACGGTTATTTAAGATAAATATTAATGTTAGAAGAAAGGATTATTTATGACAAAATTTGTTTATTTATTCAAAGAAGCAGACGCTTCCATGAAAAACCTTCTTGGTGGCAAGGGTGCGAACCTTGCGGAAATGACAAAACTTGGTTTACCAGTACCTCAAGGGTTTACGGTATCAACCGAAGCTTGCGTCAAATATTATAAAGACGGCAGAAAAATGGATCCAGCTGTTATTGATCAAATCATTTCTGCTTTAAAAGCAACAGAAAAAATTGCTGGCAAGACATTTGGCGACAATGAAAACCCATTCTTGGTTTCAGTCCGTTCCGGAGCGAGAGCTTCGATGCCAGGGATGATGGATACTATCCTCAACCTCGGTTTGAACGATGTGGCCGTTGAAGGTTTGGCAAAGCAAACTGACAATCCTCGTTTTGCTTACGACTCATATCGTCGTTTCATCACCATGTTCGCAGACGTAGTCATGGAAATACCTAAGCATCACTTTGAAGCTATTTTCGACGCTAAAAAGGAAGAACATGGCATTCATGAAGATACACATCTATCTGCAGACGATTTAAAAGAAATCGTTAAAGACTTCAAGGCAAGATACCTTGAACTTAAAGGCGAAGCTTTCCCACAAGATCCAAAAGCTCAATTGATTGCGGCTGTAGAAGCTGTATTCAGAAGTTGGGACAACCCAAGAGCTAACGTCTATCGTCGTTTAAACAACATTCCTTACGAATGGGGTACAGCAGTTAACGTTCAAGCGATGGTTTTCGGTAACATGGGTGAAGATTCAGGTACAGGCGTTGCCTTTACCAGAGACCCTTCTACAGGTAAGAATGAA
>JAQVFZ010000084.1 GCA_028697025.1 Candidatus Izemoplasmatales bacterium
GATATGCCAACATCTTCTTGATATTTGCTTGTTGAAGGGCTAAAAAAACTCCGAGAGCCATCGTGATGATTCCGGTCCAGATGATGATAGCCCCAATATTGCTGGCAGAGGACCAAAGGGGATCGAGGGGGCCGGTAACGCTTGATTTATCAGGAAAATAGTAACTTGAGGCAGTTCTGATAATACCAAAAGCACCAATTTTGATCATTACACCTGACAGTAAGGCACTCGCCGGTGAAGGAGCTACAGGATGAGCTCTCGGTAACCATACATGCACGGGTGCCATTCCGGCTTTTATACCGAATCCAAAAACCAACAAACCCATAATCCAGTATTTTAAATCCCCGAATTCATTCAACTTTTCAATAGCGGAAACAAAATGTAAATCACCGATATTGAAGTATAAAAGGATGATGGCGGTGAAGATCAAGAATCCCCCAATCAAGCCCATGATGATATAGTTATGTCCTGCTTTATACGATTGATCGTTTTGGCCATGGATGACTAGCATGTAAGAAGTTATCGTCATGATCTCAAAAAAGATGAACATCAACAACAAGTCGCCAGAAGCCAAAGCGCCAAGAACCGAACTGTATGTCAAAGCAAGAAAGAAAAAAAATCTCGTGCTCTTCTTCTCTTTTTTCATATACTCGTGAGCATAAATCATGACGAAAAACCAGATGAAGGCAGATAGTAGCATTACTGCATAACCAAGCATGTCGATTCTAAATGTCAGACCGATACCAAACAATCCAGGAACATCAAGTTCTATTGAAGAATTCAAAGCCCACGGATAGATTAAGACGATTATTATTAAAGTGACAAAACCCATATAAATAACTGATTTGTCACGGTGTTTTACTGATTTTTCCCCGAAGACAAGTTCAATAAAAGCACCTACTAGTGGGATACAAATTATAATTATTGGTAAGAAATCAATGAATCTTGACTGATTGAATTGTTCAAACCAAGTCGAACCAATGACATAAGTACTAAAATTGAACCAATTATTTACATAAGCAATGAAAAGCAGCAATAACAATAAACTAAATCCGACCAACAAAGAATTATCCTTGACCATCGAATCGAAGATTTTCATCTTGGGAAATTTTAACATCTAAATTCCCCCCCTATGGCATCACGCTACGAACAGCGGATTCAATAAACACCATAATTTGATTGGGAAAAATACCGACTACTATGATTAAAAGTCCCAACAAAATAAGTGGAGCTATCATTGTTCTCGGAGTCTTTTCGATCGACTCCAGGCGGTAATGATATTTTTCGTTTTTAAGAAATGCGGAGATAATTATCGGTAAATAATAAATGACATTCAGCAAAGAACTAATAATTAGGATAACCAGAAATATCGTTTGGTTCTTATCCAATACAGCCATTCCTAAATTTAGCTTCGAGATAAAACCACTAGTTAAAGGCAATCCAATCATACCTAAAGCAGCGATTGAAAACACCCCCATCGCAACCGGCATAATGAAACCCAGACCATCAAAGTCATTGACTTTTCTGGTTTTCTTATAGAAAATGATTTCGCCGACAGAAAGAAACAAGGCGGTCTTCATCAAGCCATGTGACAATATGTGGAAAAACGCCGCTCTTAGCCCTTCGAAGCTTAGTAGGCCAATACCTAGCAGGATGTATCCCATCTGGGCGACAGAGGAGTAACCCAGCATTCGCTTGACATCTTTTTGAGCAATCGCAAAAACGGATCCCATGATCATGCCAACGCCCGCTAATATCAATAAAATCGTCGATATACTCATTTCGTTCAATATCTCAAGATTGAACACACGGAACAAAACCTTGACAAAAACCAATATATAGACTTTGATGACAATCGCTGAAAGAATCGCGCTTGAAGTTGAAGGCGCACTGGAATGAGCATCAGGCAACCAAATATGAAAAGGAAAAACTGCAGCCTTGATACCCAAACCGATGATCATGAATCCTAAAGCGATGACGATGTTGAGTTGATAAGCCTGGAAAGCATTGCTCATGCTTTCGCCTATCAAGGTTATGTTTGTATATCCAGTAGCCATATAAATCAAGGCTACTCCGATTAGATATGACAAAGACCCCAATTCATTCATCATCAAATACCTGAAGGCTGAAGTATAAGTGTCTTTCTTCTTCTTGATCGAGATGATAGCACAAGTTGTTATTGAGAGAATTTCAATAAAAACGTAGGTATTGAAAATGTCATTGGTGTAAAGAATGCCAAACATCGACATCAGCAGCAAGAACAACAAGATATAATATCGACCGTATTCCGTTTTTTCTATACCGTCGGTCGCGTCTCCGCTTGAATAAATATATATTATGGCCGCCAGTATCGCAATTATGGTAGTGAACAGTGCGGAAAAAGGATCGACGACAAATTCAATGCCGAACCTAGCTTCAAAACCACCGAAGGTATAAATGATTATTCCCACGTTATTGACATACCAAAGCAGATAAACCGAAGAAATAAAGACCAAACCAAGAACAACAAACCCTAATATTAGGGTTATTTTAAATGGCTTTCTTTTGAGCAAAGGTATAAACAAAGCCATCAACAAGAATAATAAAAGATTAATTATCGGTAGTTGTTCAATGATCATTGGCTTCCTCGCTGATTAATCTCGACAATTCTTTTTGGTCGATTGTTTCATAGTTTTCATATATTCGTATCACTAAACTCAGAGAATAAACCGTAATTGAAACCACTACAACTATTCCCGTTAAAATAAGTACCGAAGGTATAGGATTGATATAAACGGCTCCGCTCGAATCGGGGTAGATGATAGGTGGAACTCCTCCGGTCACATTGCCGATAGAGACAAAGAACAGAAACACTCCCGTCCCCATAATGTTCAAGCCCATTATTCTTTTGATGAGGTTGCTGTGCAAAACAACAATTCTCAACCCGATTACAAAGAGTGCGATTGCCCCAAGGTAATTGATATTTTCAATGATTTTATCGACTATATCCATCATATCGCCTCATCTATCAATAGGTTAAATAACGATATCATCGTTGAAGCCACCTTGATGCCGATACCAATCATAAGTATCGGAATCATACCACCGGAAATGATATTACCTATGACCCCTTCAGGAAACCCAGCACCGAGATTTGTCAAGAATCTACCCGCTACCACAAGACCGATCAAACCAACTATAACATAAATTAAAATGCCGCCGGTTTCTGCGATTTCCGATGCTTTATGGGAAAACTTCTTTCTACCTTTTTCTCTGCCGAATACCAAGGTGTAAAGAATCAATGAGGTTCCGATTATCGCCCCTCCGGCGAACCCGCCGCCAGGACTGACATGGCCATTCAGGATAACAAATATACCGTATATTTGAGCAAAAGGAATAACAATTCTTGTTATATTTTTAATGATGATGTCATTCATGATCTCGCAACTCCTTATCGTATTTGGTTGATCTCAACACTGAACCAACCGCTACTACCGAGGTAAACAAAACGATGGTTTCGTTCAATGTGTCAAATCCACGATAGTCCGCCAATATGGCAGCGATTATATTTGAAGCATTGGTTTCCGTCGCACCGTTTTCCAGATAATGTCTGGCAATTTCATTATAGGAAGGAACAAAGACATTCGCTCCTGTAGGCATCTGCATGATAGAATATGCCAATACTATGAATAAAATGATAAAAAGAACATTACTTAAAAATTTTCTCATTTTTCATACCTCTTGGTTTTACTGATTACAGCAAAAAACAAAATCGAGGTAACTCCAGCCCCAATAGCCGCTTCCGTTATCGCCACATCAGGTGTTTTTAATATCAGCCATAAAACCGACATCATCAAGGAATAAGCGCTAAAGAGAATTACCGCGCCAAGCAAGTCCTTGATTTTGCCAATTGCCAGTGCACATAATATTAGAAAAACAACGATTACCACATTGAGAATTACCATTATTCTTCCTCCTCTACTGATATGCCTGAATTCAGTCTTTGATAAGCGCTTTTTGCTATTGCATGTGCCGCTGTCGGATTAGTCAGCCAAACAAAAATCAAAATCAACAATATATTTAAGGAAATGAAAGTGATTCCCTGCCAAATTATCAAACCCATGAAAATTAGACCGGCTCCCATGGTATCGCATTTTGTCGTTGCGTGCATTCTGGTGAATACGTCCGGCATTCTTACCAAACCGACTACTCCGACCACAAAAAAGAAAAGTCCGCTGGCCAGGCAAATTGCTACAATTATGAATTGAATTATTTCCCCTGCGCTCATTTTCCCAATTTTCCTTTCAATAGAAGTTTTGCCAAGCCGATAGTCGCTATAAATCCCAACAAAGCATAGACCAGAGCTACGTCAACATAAAAACCCTGTGAACTGATAAGAGCGATCATAGCAATTATCACGGTAACTTTAGTAGAAATCATATTGATAGCCACAATTCTATCTTCTGCAGTCGGTCCGATGACTGCTCGATATAATCCAACGAATGTCAACAAAACCAAAATAATCGTTACTATCAAAACAGCAGTTTCAATCATGATTATTCCTCCTCCAAAGCCATAAAAACTTTTTCCAGTGAACTTCCATCAATATCCTTGACACTATTTTTCACCAGACCGTGCACTACTATTTCTTCATCATTCATCTCTACCGTTAGTGTTCCGGGTGTCAAAGTAATCGCATTTGCAAATAAAGCTTGATTCAACTCTTTTTTCAATGGATTCTTAATTGTCGCAAAACCAGGATCGATTGGCATATTTTTGCTTAATACGATTTTAGCAACTTCAACGTTTGACTTTGCAATATTAAAAATCAAAACAAAAAATAATCGCAGAAGCTTATAAAGCAACTTGAAAGTCAGTTTCATTGCTTCTTGATTGTTGAAAACTAAGTCATAATTGAAAAAGACAACCATGAGTGAGACTAAAAAACCGATAATCGCTATCGTCAGATCAATTTTAAATGACAATATTATCCAAAACAAAAAAAGCAAGACGAAAAGAATTATCGCTCCTTGTCTTTTGCCCATAAGAATCATCGCCTTTCATATAATAAAATAAAAAGACTATAATAGCCTGATTTTAGTATATAAATCATATCTCTTCATGTCAAGGCGCTAATCAAAATTGCTTGTTCTGTAATGATTAATATTCTTGAGTTTATTCAAATTACCTGTATAGCAAATAAAAAACAACGGTTTTGAAACACCGTTGCTTAATTCAAATTGTCATAATCCTAGAGCATTAAG
>JAQVFZ010000085.1 GCA_028697025.1 Candidatus Izemoplasmatales bacterium
ATGGATTTGGAACAAGATCTAATCTTTGTCGGCATGGTTGCGATGATTGACCCGCCAAGAGAAGAAGCGAAAGACGCTATCTCTATTTGTCATAAGGCTGGTATCAGGGTAATGATGATTACTGGCGACCACCTGACAACCGCAAAAGCTATCGCGAAAGAACTAAACATTCTACAAGAAGGCGGTCTGGCTCTTTCTGGGGAAGAAACCAAAAATATGACGGAAGAAGAATTCGAAGCCGCTATCTTAAAATGCGACGTTTTTGCCAGAAGTACGCCGACAGACAAGATCAGAATCGTTGAAGTCTTACAAAGAAACGGCGAAGTAGTCGCCATGACCGGAGATGGAGTAAACGATTCTCCGGCACTAAAACAAGCTGAAATCGGCGTTGCCATGGGTATCACCGGTACAGAGGTCAGCAAGGAAGCTGCGAATATGATTCTGACGGACGATAACTTCACTTCCATCGTTTCAGCTGTTGAAGAAGGACGCACCATTTATAGCAATATCCGTAAATTCACCGTCTTTTTAGTTTCATGCAATATCGGTGAAATATTGTTGATACTGATGGCGATGATCTTTTCATTCCTTTTCGTTGATCCGGCGGACGCTACCAGAACCCTTTTACCTTTAGGAGCGATTCATTTATTGTGGATCAACTTGATGACAGACTCCTTCCCTGCGTTTGCACTAGGAATGGAAAAAGCTGAACCAAACATCATGGATCAAAAACCACGTGACACTAAAGAAAAACTCTTAAACAAAGAAACTTTGGTTAAAGTAATTATTCAAGGCTTTGGCTTGATGTTAGCCGGTTTATCCGCTTTCTATCTTGGCTTGAATGTCATTGCCGGAGCTAGTGTTACCCAGGCGATAACAATGGCATTTTTGACGGTTGTGTTTGGGGAATTGTTCAGAGCATTTTCTGCCAGGTCAGAAGTCAAATTCCTGTTCCAATACAATCCGCTTAGCAATCGTTTCCTAAATTATTCCGTCTTTATTTCAGTAGGTCTAGTATTAGCTTTAATCTATATTCCGTTCACCGCAAAAATCTTTTCCCTCGAAGCCTTGACTTTAGTAGAACTACTTATAGCGATGGGATTAGGATTTGTACCGATGCTTTTCGGAGAACTTACCAAAGTGGTACACAAAACTTTATAGTTTACCGATAAACAGTTGAAAATCATTCATAATTAAAGTAAAATTGAAAATAAGGTTGGTGGTTTAAATGAAAAACAATATCAAGCAAAATATCTTGATTGGCAAAGATGAAGAAATCTATAAAGAGTTTCCTAAACTCAAAGGTATAGATTATTTTTGTCAAGTTGTTATCACCAACAAAAGACTGATTATCTATACACAAGGTAACAATATCACCAGCAACCGTAAAGTTAAAAAAAGAGGAATGAACGAAATTGAATTGAAGAGCATTTCGCATAGCGAATATTATCTTGAATACATCAAAAATTCTTTCATTGTAAAATTAATAGGATTCATCCTGACGATAGGTGCGTTAATTCTTGCTTATGGTATTTTCCAACAACTAATCACGGTGCCGGTTTATCAGTATTCCGAGATATTGAATTACGTCATCTTAGGATTGATTTTCATCATCGGGTTGGTTTTAATGTTCCGAATCAAGAAAATTCTCTACTTCAAGGTTTTATCCGGATTCAATGTCGGAACTGAACTAGAATTGAAACCGACCAAGTACAATGAGTTGGCTTTAAAATATCTCGCAAGTAAATTTTATTAGAACAAACGGGTCCAAGAATTCGATTCTTGGACCTTTCTTTTTCATTTTATCGAAATCATAATTACACTGATTATTTATCATGATATAATATCTCTAACAACTTTAAATCATGAGGTGAGAAACTATTATGAAATTGAATTACAAAAAAGTTTTTTTAGTCGGTCTAGCTTTCTTTTTAATCTCCTTATTTAATCAAACCTATGATTCTGTCATATCAAAAATATTGATTGACAAATTCGGCTTGAATCAAACTTGGTCTGGAGCGGTAATGGCTTTGGACAATGTTTTGGCATTAATATTGATACCAATTTTTGGTGCGATTTCCGATCGCCACAATTCTAAAATCGGCAAAAGAACGCCATTCATCATTGTTGGGACAATAGTCGCAGCTTTTGCCTTCATTGGTTTGACTTTCAGCGACAATTATCAAAGAACTATGATTGAAACCCAAGATGCAGCCATAATCAGTGATTATAACAATGTTTACGGTGAGAATTTCACTTATAGTGAGTGGGTAGACATCAAGGATGACATTGTACAGCAATGGACAACCTTAAAAAACGACAACGTTATCACTCAAGAAGAATATGACAATTTTATTCTTCAAGTTATAGACGGCGATGATACTGGCGATATTACCGATCCTAATCATATCGAATATCGTGCCGATCACCGTAATGGTATGCAAGAAATCCTTGATTATATTCTTGCGACCGACCCTGAAAATTTAGAGATAACCAATCGAGACAGTCTCGATTTGAAGGAATATTTTTATTTGCATTTGAATCAGAAAACCTTATTGATTACCGTTAAATCACCAACAAACTTTATTGTATTTATGTTGATATTGTTCGTGGCTTTAGTGGCAATGGCAACCTTCAGATCTCCGGCAGTGGCTCTAATGCCGGATGTTACCATCAAACCGTTAAGATCAAAAGCCAATGCGATTATCAATTTGATGGGATCATTCGCTGCAATTTTATCTTATGTATTGCTAATCGTCTTTAAACTTGACAAATTATCTTATATTAATTACGGACCAGCTTTCGTTACCGTGGGCATCCTTATGTTAGTCCTTTTGGGCATATTCTTGTGGAAAGTAAAAGAACCAAAACTCGTAGCTGAAAAAGAAGCTGAAGATAAAGTCTATGGTTTGGACAAAGAAGAAGCACCTGTAACAAGCGATTCTGAACAAGAAACTTTATCCAAAAGCAAAAAAATATCTTTGATTTTAATCCTTTCTTCAGTATTTTTATGGTTCTTCGGCTATAATGCCGTTACCACCAAATTATCCGATTACGCTCCAAAGGTTTTGGAGTTGGGTTTCTCACTTCCACCGCTTGTGGGTCACGGCGCAGCACTTATTGCCTTTATTCCAATCGGAATACTCGCAACTAAAATCGGTAGAAGAAAAACTATTCTCATGGGGATAGTATTGTTGACCATATGTTTCGGTTCTATTTATTTTCTAACACCGGATACTGCCTTTATCATGTATGTAATCTTTGGCCTTACCGGCATTGGTTGGGCTACCATTAATGTCAACTCTTATCCAATGGTAGTTGAACTCGCCAAAGGACCGAATGTCGGAAAATATACCGGATATTATTATACATTTTCCATGGCAGCGCAAATATTGACACCGGTTTTGTCTGGTATGTTGATGGATGAATTCGGCAGAAGAATCTTATTCCCTTATTCCGCTTTCTTCGTAGCCATGAGCTTTATCACTATGTTCTTTGTTAAACACGGCGATGCAAAAGTCATCAAAAAAGCCTCAACTCTAGAAAATTTTGACGTTGATATGGATTAAACAATTATAAATAAAAAATAGTGCTCTCTTCCATAAAAAGGAAAATAGAGCACTATTTTTTTTCATCCGGTCTGAAAAATTCAAAGACGGAATTGTGATAATATTTTCTCACCTTATCAAACTCAAGTTGGTTTCTTGCGGTATACCCGATGATTGTCAATCCCTTGTTCAAAGCTTTCTTCAAATAGCGATTTGGCATATCCTTCAGGCCATAATTGATGAAATCAGGTTTAGTAAAACGATTTAACAACATTCTTTTTAAAATGAATTTTGTGACTTTGGAAATTGTCTCGTCATCGATGAAGTATTCGGCTAACTGACCTCTAACGATATCAGGCGCGTTCTTCCTGAAATAATTGATGATTTTCGGATTGAAGGACTGAATAGCGAATTTGCCTTCATAGCCTTTGATGATATCTAAGAAAGCTTCGCATAATTTATAATAATCGCCTTTTGGCTTTAGTTCAATAAGAAGCGGTACCTTTCCGTCGACCAAAGACAAGACATCTGTCAACAACGGGATATGCTCGTTTGTGTTTAACAAGTGCAGGTTTTTGATTTGATCATAGGTAGTTTCGTGAAGAAACCAATCTTTCTTGCAAACTCTATTTAAGTCATCATCGTGAAAAACCACTACATTCCCATCTTTAAGGATGTGGATGTCCAACTCAATTGCGTACCCATAATCGATTGCTTTCTTGAAGGCTAACAATGAATTTTCCGGTATTGATTTATCTAAAGAATGAAAACCTCTATGAGCAATATAACTTGATTTAATCCATTCGAGATCTTTCATGTTAAAAGCCTCCTCTTGAATAATATTATATCACGGTCTTGATAAATCACAATTCGATTTTTGTATAAAACCCATTTCAGCTTCAGATAATTTTTTGTTTTTGCGTTTTTGTCTTTTGTGTTATAATTATAAAGAAGAGGTGATTCTATGGAGAATTTTTTATTTCATAGTCCAACGAAATTTATCTTTGGCAAAGATACCGAAAATCAAGTCGGTGAATTACTAAAATCATATAACGCAAAAAAAGTTTTAATTCATTATGGTACGGGCTCAATCAAGAGATCAGGCCTTTTTGATCGCGTGGTTGAATCTTTAACAGAATCAGGAATAGAATATGTTGAGTTGGGAGGAGTAGTTCCCAATCCAAGAGATACTTTGGTTTATGAAGGTATTGAAATCTGCAAGAAGGAAAACGTCGATTTTATTTTGGCTGTCGGTGGAGGAAGTGCGATTGATTCAGCGAAAGCCATCGCCGCTGGCGCCTTATATGAAGGCGATTTCTGGGATTTCTGGGACCGCAAGTTAGAACTGAAAGACGCTTTGAAAGTCGGCGTTATCTTGACCATTCCCGCTGCGGGAAGTGAAGGGTCGAATTCTTCCGTCATAACCAAGACTGAAGGAATGTTGAAAAGAGGGCTTAATTCAGACGTTTATCGTCCGACTTTCGCAATTATAAATCCGGAATTAACATATACTTTGCCGGCTTATCAGACCGCTGCCGGCATCGTCGATATGATGAGT
>JAQVFZ010000086.1 GCA_028697025.1 Candidatus Izemoplasmatales bacterium
TTAAAATACAATTATGAAGTTATCGGTTTTATGGGTGGATACCACGGTTTGTTAATGGATGATTTTATTAAACTCGATTTAAAAACTGTCGCAGGTATTTTTCATCAAGGTGGCACTATACTCAAGATGAGCAATAAAGACAATCTTTTTAACTTCAAAACCGTTGACGAAAAAGGAAAGACCGTTTATAAAGATATGTCTGATGTCGCAATTGAAAATTTAAAGAAACATAACGTGGATGCATTGGTCATTATTGGCGGTGACGGCACACTGACTTCCGCCAGAGATTTTTCTCGGAAAGGCATCAATGTCGTTGGCATTCCGAAAACTATTGATAACGACGTTCCTGCAACTGAAATTACCTTCGGTTATAGAACGGCATTAGATCATATCATGTTAAGCCTTGATGCTTTGCACACAACAGCTTACTCCCACGATCGAGTAATGATTCTTGAAGTCATGGGCAGAAATGCAGGTTGGCTTGCCTTGGAAGGCGGCATTGCCGGATCAGCCGATGTCATTTTAATTCCAGAAATACCATATGACATCAATTCGGTTGCTAAAACAGTTTTTGACCGCTACAATCGCGGATCAAAGTTTACTATTATCTGTGTTTCTGAAGGCGCAAAACCAATCGATGGTGATGTGACAATCAAGAAGTTGGATAAAGATAGTCCGGATGCAGTTAAACTTGGTGGTGTCGGCGATATATTAGCTGATCAACTTGAAAAAGTAATCAAACCAGTTACTGGACAAGATATTCGTGTTACAACCCTTGGATATATCCAAAGAGGTGGAGTCACCAATACATTTGACAGAGTTTTAGGAACCAAATACGGCTCTTATGCAGTTGATATGATAGCAAGAAACGAGTTTGGCAGAATGGTTGTCATCAGAAATGACCATATGGATTCAGTCAGACTAGAAGAAGTTGTAGGTTCGGGCAAAACTGGACAAACTAGTTCCGGTGGTGCAAGAATTGTCAATCCACACGGCGATTTAGTTAATGCCGCTAAAGATATAGGAATAAGTTTTGGAGATTAATTTAAAATAGGAGGATAAAATGGACTTAAAAGGTAGTAAGACAGAAAAGAATTTAATGGAAGCTTTTGCTGGAGAATCAATGGCAAGAAACAAGTATACCTTCTACGCTGCTAAAGCTAGGGAAGAAGGATACGAAGAAATAGCTGAGTTCTTTGAAGAGACGGCTGTCAATGAAAGAGAACATGGTAAAATCTGGTTTAAGTTATTGCATGATGGTGGCATTCCAACAACAGACATCAATTTACAAGACGGTGTTGATGGAGAACATTACGAATGGACAGACATGTACAAAGGATTTGCTGAAACCGCTAAAGAAGAAGGGTTCAAGAAAATAGCTTTTCTTTTTGAAAAAGTTGCCGAAATTGAAAAACGTCATGAAGAAAGATATCAAGCATTGTTAAATAGACTTAAAAATGACGAAGCTTTTATGTCTGATAATGACTCAGAAATTTGGATTTGCACAAATTGCGGTCACCTTCATTTTGGTAAGAAAGCTCCTAATATTTGTCCGGTTTGTGACTACCCGCGTGCTTATTTCAAAAGACATCAAGAAGCTCTATAATTAAAAGAAGGCGATGCCTTCTTTTTTTCATGCTTAGTTAATGTTTAAATCGCAATTTTATGATATAATAACTATAAATATTTATATAGGTGATATATTTGGAAAAAGAAGGAAAAATCATAAAATCCATCGGTGGATTATATACCGTTACCGACAAATCATTCAAGCAATTTGTACTGAAACCATTAGGCATTTTTAGACATCGAAACATCCAACCGAAAGTAGGAGATAACGTTGTTTTCAATGAGGAGTCGATAATTGAAATTAAAGAACGTAAGAATGATTTGTACCGACCAATGATTGCTAACGTTGATCAAGTACTATTAATTAATGCGGCGGTAAAACCTGATTTCAGTTTTCTTTTATTAGATAAGTTTTTGACACTTATTGAAGCCAATGACATTAAACCAATTATCATAATAACAAAGATTGATTTATTGAATAATAGCGAAATAGAGAGCTTAAAGGCGAAAATAAATTATTATGAAAAATTTTATAGGGTAATATATTTCAGTGCTAAAACGATGATAGGCGTAGATGAAATATTGGAAGTGACAAAAGATAAAGTCAATGTACTTGCGGGACAGACGGGAGCGGGTAAATCTTCACTCCTAAATGCGATTGATCCCAATCTAAATATAGAAACCAATGAAATTTCCATAGCGCTGGGCAGAGGGAAGCACACTACAAGGCATGTAGAGTTGATTAAATTCGGGGATGGTTTTATTGCAGATACTCCAGGCTTTTCAAAACTTGAATTTATTGAATATCAAGCTGACCAAATAAAATTTTACTATCCTGATTTTTTTACTCTTAGCAACAATTGTAAATTTTATCAATGTACACATATTCACGAACCGGAATGTGATGTGATTGAAGCCTATCATAAAGGATTAATTCTCAAGGAAAGATATGAAAATTACAAGTTGATATATAATGAAATCAAAATACAAAAACCAATTTATAGGAGAGATGAAAAATGATTTGTTCGCCATCATTTCTATCTTGTGATTTTACAAAATTAGAATCTGAAATAAAATCGATAGACCATGCTAAATGGTTGCACTTTGATGTTATGGATGGTATATTTGTGGAAAACACGACCTACGATGAAGAAATGGTCAAAGACATAAAATCCATAAGTTCTCAATTTTTCGATGTCCACTTGATGATAATAGAACCAAAGAAACATGTCGATAAGTATATCAATGCCGGTGCCGATCTGATTACATTCCATCTTGAAGCTACCGAAGAACCACTGGAGCTTATAAAGAAAATTAAGAAGTCGAACGTAAAAGCGGGAATATCAATCAAACCACAGACACCTGTTGAGAGTTTGGATTTCTTGCTACCATACTTGGATTTAATACTGATAATGAGCGTAGAACCAGGAAAAGGTGGTCAGAAATTCATCGAGGATTCGTTGACCAAAATAAACTACTTATTCAGGAAAAAGCAACTTAACAACTATAAGTTTCTAATCGAAGTTGATGGAGGAATAAACCTAGAAACTGCCAAAAGAGTAAGGGAATTAGGTTGTGACGTGATTGTTGTTGGTTCGTTTTTATTCAATAGTTCAAATCGAAATCAATTAATCGAGGAACTTGAAAATGTATAAAAAAATCAAAGTTTTTTGTGGGCCAAACACCTACAACTTTAAGACTTTATATTTTGAAGAAGCCAATGAATTTTTAGTGGGAATTGACTCTGGAATGGAGTATCTCATGACTATCGGAAAACAGATTGATCTAGCTGTAGGTGATTTTGATTCAATCTCGGAAAATATTCTCGAAAAAATCAAGGACAAAGCAAAAAAAGTGATAAGCCTTGATAAAGACAAAAATATGACTGATTTAGCCTATGCACTCGATTATATATACAACAATATGGACTATGATGATATTGAAGTTTATGGTGGCATAAGCGGTAGGATTGACCATTTTTTGGCTAATCTTAATCTTATAAACAAATACAATTTTTCAATGCGAGACGACAATCACATAATCTATTTATTAAGCAAAGGCAAACACATAATTAACAACTATAAGAAATATGTGTCATTCTTTGCTTTTGAAGACGTCTATGGTTTGACATTGAAAGGTTTTAAATTTAATTTGGACAGCTATTATTTGAGCACTAACGACTCTTTATGTGTTTCAAATGAAGGAAGCGGACAAATCGAATTTGCAAAAGGTAAATTATTGGTAATAATGAGTGATGATCGCAAATAAATTTTTAGGAATTTGCTAGGAGGACATCAATGAAAAAAATATTGGTTATGTTGACATTATTTGTATCCGTAACAGTTTTGGTTGGTTGCGCGGGTATTTTTAATCCTGTTGAATCGACTTCAAGAACTTTTTTAACAAAATCAACTATTCAAGAAACAACAATCAATTCAGTAGATGAAGAATTAATAATATCAGAACTATATCAAAGAATATATGACTCACTATATGAACAAGTTAAAGAAGAAGTACTTAATGATATTGCGGAAGAGAGATTTCAGACTTTATACGAGACTGTCATAGGCGATCTTTTGGATGAAATCCAAGCAGGTAACATTACTGTAGATGCTGAATCTGTTATAGACATGATTTTATCACTTGAAGCCAATCAATCCAAGGCTGTAATCGGTGTTAAAAATTTAGATGGAAGCGGAACAGTACAGTCAGTTGGATCAGGTGTTATATATAAATTAGAAGGTTCAAGATATTATGTTTTAACGAATAATCACGTTGTCGAAAATGGTTCATCATACAAAGTGGTTTTTGAGGATGAAATGGAAATTACCGCCACTTTAAGGGGTGTCGATGAATTAGTTGATTTGGCAGTACTATACTTTGATACAGACCAAACGCTGCCAGTAGTTAGCTTCGGAGACTCTTCGGCTCTTCAAAAAGGCGAAATTATTATAGCTGTTGGCCACCCTTCAGGATTTACCTACTATGGTTCGATGACTATGGGAATAATTTCTGGTTTACAAAGATATTTTGATATCGACAATGATGGAATCAACGATATGTTCGTTGGTTACATTCAACATGATGCAGCTATCAATTCCGGTAATAGCGGTGGAGCCTTATTTAACATTTATGGCGAATTGATAGGAGTTAATGTTATCAAATTGACTTCCATAGATATTGAAGGTATGGGATTTGCAATTCCATCAAATCTGGTACAAGCAATTGTTCAAGACATAGAAACATATGGTTACTCAAAGCAAAAACCGGTTCTGGGAATTAGATTTGTTGATATTAAGAATAATCAAGATTACTTTATTCAAAATGGCATTACTCTTCCAGAAGGAGTTGTACAAGGCTTTTATATTCTGGAAGTTGAGGCGGGAAAAACCATGGAGGAGTATATTCTTCCTGGCGACATTGTCACTAAAATTGGTGATGTAACGATATATACAAGCAGACAATTCGTTGAAGAGTTTTCTAAATATCGTGTCGGCGATATCATTGATGT
>JAQVFZ010000011.1 GCA_028697025.1 Candidatus Izemoplasmatales bacterium
CTCCTATTTATTGTAAAAGAGCCTGAATTCTATCCAGTAAAGCTTTCCTTAGTTCGTCAGATTCTTTTAAAATCGCTTTTGTAGTCTCTTTAAATTCGGACTTTAAGGTTTCGTCACTTATTCCTGACAAATTGATTAAAACATTCATGATTGCGCCATTAATGGCCGAGTAAAGCATCAATACGCTGACACCTTGATCGGAAACAGTGTTCCTATTGGAATATTCTATCATACTTTCAACTTTTCTTAAAGTTTCCAATGCTAAAATCGCAACTTTCAAAGGAACTTCTATACATCCAAGGGTTGCTTTATCAATTTCTCGATTTCTTGTCGCTATATCACTGTCATTATCTTTTGGCAATTGAAATGCCGTCATCAGCTTATTAAAAGCTTCCGTATCTAAATCAATAAGTTCAGTGAATGCAGAAATGTTATTTTCAAAATAACTTAGGGTTGCTTTATATTTATTCTGAATATCTTCAGAAAAGGCTTTAAATTTCTTTTTACCGATTGTCAGATTTCCGACCATGGTAAATAAACTGCAACCATTAGCTCCGGCTAATGCACTGACACTACCTCCGCCGGGAGCGGGTGAGGAAGATGCCAACTCAGATAAAAATTCTTTAATTGTCATATCTGCTAATTTCATATCATAACCCCTTTACAATATTTCTATTTTCTACCACCAGTTTACCGTTCTTGAAGACGGATCTAGTGTGATTAATACCATAATGATAGAAAAAGTAATCCAAGTTCTTGCAATTTAATAAGGTGATGTCAGCGATTTTTCCTTTTTCTAAACTACCTACTTTTGTATGGATATCCAACCCAAAGGCAGGATTTATCGTAGCTGCGGTAAGTATCTCGTTCGGTAGCATTCTCAATTTATTCGCTGCAATCTGTAGAGTCAACTGGAAATTTTCGGAAGGAGTTGAACCTGGGTTATAGTCGCTTGAAACACTTACGGCAGCACCGGCAGCGATTAGTTTTCTAGCTGGAGCATATTCCTTGTTCAAGAAGAATGATGTCGAAGGCAACAAATTGGCAATTGTATCCGTTTTAGCCACTTTTAAAATATCCTCATCGGTAATTGCCATAAGATGGTCTATCGTTTTTGCGCTGTTTTTAAGAGCTACTTCGGTACCGCCGATTGACTTGATTTCATCAGTATGTGCCCTCAACCCAAAACCCAATGCCTTAGCTTCTTCAAGAATTTCCCTTGTTTCGTCTGCAGAAAATACTCCCACTTCACAGAATACATCAACATAATCCGCAAGTTTCTTTTCTTTGATTACCAACAAATCTTTTTTGATTTGATTAATGAACTCTTGACGATTATCTGAATATTCCTTAGGCAATGCATGCGCGCCTAAATATGTAATATGAATATCGATTGGATGATTCATATTTAACTTTTTTAAGACTTCCAAACTCTTTACTTCAGTTTCTAAATCGAGTCCATAACCTGATTTAGCTTCTATTGTTGTAACCCCAAATAATAACATTTCATCAAGTGATTTCTTTGCTTGACTATATAGTTCCTCAAAGCTTGCGATTTTTGTTTCCCTTACAGTACTTAAAATTCCTCCGCCGCTCTTTAAAATCTCCAAGTAATCTTCTCCACCAATTTTCCTTGAAAATTCATGTTCTCTGGACCCACCAAAAACTAAATGAGTGTGACTATCAATCAATCCTGGTATGGCAATTGTACCTTCTGCATTGTACAAAGAAAGTTCATGGCATTTATGCTTATCCCAATTTTTAGTTCCAATATCTTTGATGATTCCATCTTCAATATAAATATAAGCGTCTTCTAAGCAAGAAACAGAACGCATTATATTGCCCTTAACAGGTGCGGTATTGTTGTTGGTATAGAGATATTTGATATCATATATCAAGATTTTTTCCATTTTTCAATAGACCTTAAAGAAAATAATCGATAATTTTATCTTTGGAAAAATCTCTTAATTTTAAGTATTTCTCACTCATTTCAACGACTTCATCCAAACTGATTTCCTTCGGCATTTCTAACTTGTCCACTGCATAATAATACTCCAAAGATTTCACTAAAGCTTCCTTTGGTATCAAACCCACAATCTCTGCGCTAGGAACATCCATGTGATATCTTCTGGCTTCCATTTTAACGGTCTCAAAAATTCTATAAATTGGATTTTTCTTAAAATTTAAAATGTTCATCGTGACCTGAGTATGGCCCCTATTCTCTAAAAAAACCGGTCCTGCTTGTACGTATTGAAATCCACCGCTTGATTGTCTTATTGCTTTTGCAAAATTGCCGGTTTTTTTCTCGTCGCTGGTTATAACATCAATATTATATGCGATTAAAAAATCTCTGGCTCCGACACCTATAACGCCAAAAGTAGGATGGATCTCAGGCTTGCCGTAATCAGGCATCCATTCGGGAAGTTTAATTTTTTCCTTCATCCCTTCGAACTCGCCTTTACGAATATTCGGCAAGGCAATACGCTTTTCTTCTCTTGCGGCTTCAGCATAGAGAAAACAAGGAATATCAAATCTTTCCGAAATTTTTTGTGCAGTAATATTTGCATAATCCACACATTCTTTCATGGTTATGTCACTCACGGGTATGAAAGGAATCACATCAACGGCTCCCATTCTAGCATGCTCGCCACTGTGATGATTCAAATCAACTTCTTTTAGAACCACTTCAACCAAATCCATGATTGCATCAACCATCTTGTCGGCATCTCCAATTAAGGTGACTACCGTTCTATTATAATCTTTATCAGCCTCATAGTTTATTAATTTCACTTGTTCTCTATTTCTTAAGACCGAAACAATTCTTTCAATCTTTTCCTTATCTCTTCCCTCAGAAAAGTTTGGAACGCATTCAACTATCTTCACTTTTATTTCCCACCTTTTATGTAATTTTTCTTTACTAAATCATTGATTTTATTTTCATTAGACAAATTTGGGAGGGTGACATAGGAATTGTTATCCATACCATTAAATTCCTTGACGGTACTGATTGAGTTTTCCTGTCTAGCCCAAGCCCTTCGTGAAACACCTGCCATAACGTCAAAAATCATTGCTGTTCTAAGTATTTCATCCGCTTTTTCGCTTCCATCTAAAAGCATGCCAAATCCGCCGTTAATGACTTTGCCAATACCAACGCCACCACCATTGTGTAAAGCGACTAATGACATGCCTCTGGCAGTGTTACCCAATGCAACATGAGTTGCCATCTCTGCCATGATGTTAGAACCGTCTTTAATGTTTGAAGTTTCACGGAAAGGTGAATCGGTACCACCTGTATCATGATGATCCCGACCAAGCATTATCGGCCCTATCTTTTTATTTCTTACCATTTCATTAAATTTCAAAGCTATCTTTAGTCTGCCATAGGCATCTTGATAGAGAATACGTGCCTTCGTGCCGACGACCAATTTATTCTTTTTGGCATCCTTTATCCAGTTATAATTGTCCAAGTCCTGAAATCTTCTGTCTTTGTCAATGCATTCCATAGCGGCTTTATCAGTAGCATCTAAATCTTCTTCCAAACCGCTAAGGCAAACCCATCTAAAAGGTCCGTAACCATAGTCAAACAAGACCGGCCCCATAATATCTTCAACATATGATGGCCAAATGAATCCGTCCAAATCATTGACGCCATTCTTACAAATTTCTGTTATTCCACTATCATATATCGCTTTTAGGAATGAATTGCCGTAGTCAAAAAAGTAGGTTCCTTTAGAAATGATTTTCTTGATTATTTCGTAATGTCGCTTAAGTGACATGTTGACCAACTTGATAAATTTATCTTTATCATTTTTGAGAAGTTCAGTTCTTTCAAAGAAATTTATACTCGCTGGACAATATCCTCCATCGTAAACTGCGTGACAACTGGTTTGATCACTCAATAGATCTATATGTATATTATTGAGATAAGCATACTCTAATAAGTCCACTATATTTCCATGGTATGCAATTGCTCTTGGCGTCTTCTTGTTCAGGTGCTCTTTGGCTAAAACAAATACTTTTTCAAGATTATCACTTACATCGTTTATCCACCCTTGATTGAATCTAGTTTCAATTCTGGAATAATCAACTTCCGCGATTATTCCAACTGCTCCAGCGATATATGCAGCTTTTCCTTGAGCGCCACTCATACCACCAAGCCCACTGGACACGAACATTTTTCCTGCTAAGTTTTTATTTTCCGGGATTCCCAATTTCATTCTACCCGCATTTAATAAAGTTGAGTAGGTACCATGAACAATTCCTTGTGGTCCTATGTACATCCAACCCCCTGCAGTCATCTGCCCATAATTCGCAACGCCTAATGAAACTGCACGATTGAAATCTTCAAGATTATCGAACTCACCTATCATCAAACCGTTTGTGATTATCACCCGAGGTGATTTCTTGTCGGAAGCATATAGACCTAATGGATGCCCGGACATTACCACAAGTGTTTGTTCTTCATTCATTACTTCTAGATATTTCTTTACTAAATGGTATTGCATCCAATTTTGAAATACGCTGCCAGTTTCTCCATATGTAACAAGTTCATAAGGGTAAAGCGCTATTTCAAAACTTAAGTTATTGTCAATCATGACCTGAAAAGCTTTACCAGGTAGACAGTTTCCTTGATATTGTTCAACAGGTTTGGCTACAATGTTTCCTTCAGGACGAAAACGATAGCCGTAGATTTTACCTCTTGTGAGCAGTTCCTCCAAAAATTCTTCCGCCAGTTGATCATGCCATTTCTCCGGGATATATCGAAGTGCATTTTTCAATGCCAAGGCAGTTTCCTCCTCACTTAAGGAAAAATCTCTTTTAGGAGCTCTTCTAATCCCTGATTGAAAAGATTTCTTCTCTGGCAATTCTTTAAATATTTTATCTAAAGCAACTTCCATAATTTATTTTCCTCCACTAATCATGATTCTGAATTGATCTGACTTGACGATTTCCAAAGCCTTATGGATTTTTTCGTACATAATAACATCATCATCAATAAATGGTATATGCGTTCTAAACATTTCGTAAAGCTTTCTCGTTTTCGAACTCAATAATTGGTTACCTTTGAAATCTATTGCTTGTACTGCAGTGAAAAGTTCCATAGCCAATACGTTCGTGGTATTTTCAATGACTTCAAGCGCTTTTCTTGCTGCAATGGTTCCCATGGAAACATGATCTTCTTGATTGGCTGATGACGGAATTGAATCAACGCTAGCTGGATGACAAAGAACTTTATTTTCACTGACTAGCGCAGCTGCACTATATTGAACAATCATAAAACCGGAATTGATTCCCGGTTTCTTAACTAAAAATGGAGGTAGTCCGTTGCTTAATGTGGCGTTGACCAATCTCTCCAAGCGTCTTTCAGATATGTTTGCGAGTTCACTTATTGCTATCGCCAAAAAATCCATTGCTAAAGCTAACGGCTGACCGTGAAAGTTACCTGCGCTTATAACTTGGTTTTCGTCTGCGAAAACCAAAGGGTTATCGGTTACTGCATTCATCTCTTTTATTAGAATGTTTTCGCAATAATTGATTGCATCCAAGCTGGCTCCTATTACTTGCGGCGAACATCTTAAAGAATAAGCGTCCTGAACCCTAAGTTCTGATTGTTTGGTCATCAATTTTGAATCAGCCAATATATCAATCATATTGCGTGAAACTGTAATCTGACCGTCTTGATTTCTCAACTCATGTATCTTGTGGTCAAAAACATCGATTATTCCATTCAGTGCTTGCATGGTCATTGCCAGATTATATTGTGATAAATCTATTAAATTCCTACTTTCCATTATTGCTAAAGCAGCGACTGAAGTCATTGCTTGTGTACCGTTAATCAAAGAAAGACCTTCTTTAGCTTCCAAAGAACTGATTTTTTCGATTTTGGCGCGTTTTAAACCTTCACTTGCAGGTATTCTCACTCCTTGATAAAAAACCTCACCAAGGCCAATTATTGGCAACGCCATATGACTCAAAGGCGCTAAATCGCCACTGGCTCCTAAACTGCCTTTGGAAAATACCACTGGTGTCACACGTTGGTTCAAAAACTCAACCATTTTTTCTATAACTTCTAATCTGATGCCGCTATACCCCTTAATTAAAGCGTTGACTCGAAGCAGCAACATACCTCTGACTATTTTTTCTGAAAAAACTTCGCCTACTCCACAGGCATGGCTTTTGATCAAGTTTTCTTGAAGTTTAGCTAGGTCGCACTTATCAATAGAGACGTCGGATAACTTCCCAAAACCGGTATTAATACCATAAACAGCTTTTTCTGACTTTATTACTTGTTCGACGTATTCTCTGGCTTTTTCTACATTTTTTTTTGAAGAATCATCTATCTTAACTTCCTCATATTCAAGGACGATCTTTTTGAATTTCACCAAATCTAGATTTGAACCATTAATTAGAATCATAAATACATTTTAATCAAAGTTGATACTTTGATTAATCCCCTTTCGTCTTCAGTAAGCATCTATTAATATTATAAAAGTTTAAGCTCGCAATGTAAAGCGTTTTCATAGGATGAAAAAAAAGAAAAGCGACTTTTCGTCGCTTATTTTTTATCTGGTGCGCCATCACGGACTCGAACCGGGGACCCAATGATTAAGAGTCATTTGCTCTACCAACTGAGCTAATGGCGCATGTAATAATATAATAAACCAAAACAGTCATTTTGTAAACAAAAAAGTGCTAGAGATTTAAAGAAATTTCTGCAAATTGTCATAACTGAGAAACTGAATGTTTCTGAATTTTTCTTCTGGTTTTAGAATTACCGTGTCGGATTCATTAAGATAACGAATCACTTTCTTGATTCCGGGGTAAAGCAAGACAATTTTAGCAATTTCAAAACTACTGTCCATATATTGCTCGAAAGCAGCTGAATCATTGATGAAAACCGGTTTAGTCTTCCTAGACCAGCCTTTAGGATTGTCATTTATCGCCCACTTAAAAGTATTGGTAATAATCAATTCATAGTCAAAGTGGGACATGATGACTTTAACTAAGGTTTTTTTGGATGCTTCAATTATCTCAAGCTGATACAAACTGTCACGATCAAAGATATTGATTTTTGCATTTGGAAAAATCTTCTGATAGGATTCTTTAATCTTCTTTAGGTCATTGACATATTTCATTTTAAGCCAAACAATGCTTATAGCTATAAGCAGAAAAACAAAAGCGATGATTATCAACAAGATATCCCAAAAGTCCAACATAATATTAACCCCACATCTCTTAATATAATAACTTTATAATAATTTCAAGTCAAGACAAACATTAAAACAAAAGCTGCCAAGTAAACTTGACAGCTTTTTTCAGACATTATTTTTTGTTATTCAGCCATTTTAGCAAATAAATCTGCTAATACGTCATAATAACCTTGTGAACGAACTGTTACGCCAGCCAATGCATCAACTGCAGTTGTTCCATCCAAAGTACCGCCACGGTCATTTAGAGCTGCTAAATCTTCGTTCCAACCATTTTCTTCAACCCATTCAGTAATCAAAGCGACTTGTTGAACCCATTCCAATTTATCGTTTTCTTCTAACCATGTTTCGTATTCTTCGATTGTTGGAGTGTCATCGGTAGCTGCATATCCAGACCAATGCATCTTGTATTCCAAACCTAATTCTTGTTTAGTTTCTTCTCTCCAAGCAAATGTTCCAGCTGTTGTGTCAGGAGTTCCTTGAAGAACGTCAATCAACAATTCTGAGAAGTTACCTTCAGCATCTACTGTCATAGTTGCGATGTATAAGTCGTCTGCTGATGTATGGATTGCTTGCATTTTTCCATCTTTTGCCAATTGAACAGCTTCAGCTGCTAAATCAGTGTAACCACCGTCTTTAATTGTTACGCCCGCTACATTATCGATAACTGTTGTAGTTTCATTAACGGTTACTGCGTCATAACCATTCGCTAACCAATATGCTTCGATTAAAGCAGCTTGTTGGTGCCATTCGTTTTTACTGTTAGCAGTTAACCATGTTTGATACTCTTCGATTGTTGGAGTATCATCTGTTGCTGCATATCCAGACCAATGCATCTTATATTCGAAACCTAATTCTTTTTTGCTAGAAGCATTGAAATTGAAAGAATAAACTAGAGTCTCAGCGTTTTGAGTTCTCTTTCCTTGGATACAGTCAATGAAGTAACCTGTGATTTCGTCATTTTCAATTGTAACTGTTACAGTAGTAACCATTGGTGCGTTTGAGTGAACTCCAACTACATAAGCAGTGAATTCTCCGTCTGCTGCGAATTCTCTTGGCTCTTCAGTAGTTGGTGCTACAGTTGTTGGTGCTGCAGTTGTTGGTGCAGCTGTTGTTGTGTTGCCGTTACATCCAGTTACGACTACTAGAGCAACTAATGCAACAAATAAAACAAATAATTTTTTCATTTTAAATCTCCTCCATTTCATTTCATCGTACAAGATGATTATATAACAATTCAAAAAATAAAACAACCTTTATTTATATAGTGTAAGCGATTTTTTGACTTTTTCGAACAGTATAATCTATGCTTTGAAATTCAAAATAATTTAATTAGCGGATTAAGGTTATTATCGCTGAAAATAAGGAAATTAGAATATCCAAAAATAAAAAAACAGCACCCAAAATTGGATGCTGAAATTCTTGGTCTTTATTTGTTTGCTTGTTCCTTTTTGTTCTTAAAGTAATTATCAAGATATTCTTGAATCACAGGAATTTGCTCTTTCTTGATTGGTTTGCAATCTGCCGGTTTATTTTCTTTGGCAATCAGGGCATGTGCCATTTCTCTACAGCCTGGGTGGCCGCAGGCTCCGCAATTGTATCTTGGCAGAAGTTCGACCAAATCATCAAGAGCAGGGTCTTCTTCAACATGGAATTTTTTAGAAACGAGGTTGATTAAAACCCCTAAGAGAAACCCTAATACTGACAGCACTATCGCCGGGACAATAATTTCTAGCATTAGATGATTCCTCCAAATCTAGAGAAGATAATTGCCAATATTGCCGCAACAACCAAAGCGATTGGTGCGCCTTTAAAAGCTTTAGGCACTGGCGAAAACTCCAATTTTTCTCTGATCATCGAGAAAATGTAAATTACAAACAAGAAACCTAGACCGATAAATGTTGTGTATACTACCATTTCTAGGAAATTATGTTCTTTGGAAATATTGAGAATCGCTACACCTAATACGCCGCAATTGGTTGTAATTAACGGTAGATAAATCCCTAGAGCTTTATAAAGCGCTGGTGAAACTTTTTTCAAGAAGATTTCCACCATTTGGACCAAAGATGCAATAACAAGAATGAAAACGATAGTTCTCATATAGGTGATGCTGAAAAGTTCAAGAACATACTTGTAAAGCAACCAAGTTACTGAACTCGATATCAACATGACAAACAAAACTGCCATACCCATGCCTAAAGCGTTGCTTCTTTTGGTCGACACGCCAATAAAAGGGCAAATACCTAAAAATTGTGAAAGAATAATATTTTCCAAAATAAAAGCTGAGAAAGCAAGAATCAATAAATTATCCATTATTTTTCACTTCCTTTGCCAATTTGTTTTTGTGATTGTTAGCAATCGCCGTAATAGCCGCCAAAATCAAGCCGAAAGTCAAGAACGCTCCGACAGGTTGAACAAACATCGCTATTGGTTCTATTTTCAAGAAATCGAAGATGAATTTAAGGTTGAGTTGCAAATCTCCCCAGATTGTCAAAGTACCTTTTCCTAAAAATTCTCTAAAGATACTGATTGACATGATTGCCAAGCCATAACCCAAAGCCATACCTGCTCCATCAATCAATGAAGCTACAGGTTTATTGTCAGAAGCAAATGCTTCAGCACGACCGAGGATGATGCAGTTGACTACAATCAGCGGAATGAAGACGCCCAGCGAAAAGTAAAGAGCTGGCGTAAAGGCGTGCATAACCATTTCAACTATCGTGACCAAAGTGGCGATGACAACAATATAAACAGGTATTCTTACCGGTTTGACCATTTCCGCCAATTTCTTGTTGTTCATGATTAGGGAAATCAACAGATTGGATAATACTAATACAAAGAATACACCCATCGTCATTCCCAAAGCATTTTCGAAAGAAGTCGTAACCGCTAGAGAAGGACACATTCCCAAAAGTGAAACGAACAATGGATTTTCTTTGATGATACCTTTGAAAAAGTTATCTTTGTTATTCATTTAATCCACCTCCCAAATCACTGGCTATTCTTTCTCCCACAAGTGTGAAGCAAGTTTTTATCGCATTTGATGTTTTGGTGACACCGCTAACGGAATCAAAACCGGACAAATCATCAATTACGCTCACATTGAAATCATTATCAACGATGTCAGCGCCGAACCCGGTAGTTTCTTGTTGAGAAACGACTTTATAATCCTGTACTGTCAAATCAGAATTTACAGCGATTAGCATTTCTACTTTTGTACTGTCTGAATATCCTTGAGCTCTGACGGTATAGACTATAGCATCGATAGTCTCAGTTCCTTTTTCTTTAAAAATGAAGATTGTTCCAAAATCGCCTTCACCAGAAACTTCAGAGATGTCGTAATCGGCTAAAGTGTAGAACTCTTCCAATGCTGCATATTTGATGGCATCTTCGACTTCCTTGATTTTTGGAGCTGTAAAATAATTGACTACTGATAATAAAATCCCACAGACAAGGCCTATAGTCAAAAGCACTAAACCGGAGACAAGACCATTATTTTTCATATTAGTTTCCCCCTCCGTTCCAAGCTTCTAACACATTATCCATCAAAGTCAATATTCTTATCATTGCGTTTGAAGTAACGGTAGCTGAAGAAACAGCATCGATATAAGTTCCGTCAGCCAAGTATGCGTCTTTATAAGCGTTTTCTACTGCAGGTGCTGGCGCACCGGTGTAGCCATCGTTATATTCTTCATCGTAAGTTTGGGTTGTCGTGATTTGCATTCCCACAACTCCGTCCAGTGTTTCGTTGAGTTCGAAAGCGACAGTTATCGGCATGCCACCGTAACCATTGGTCCTGATGGTGATGACTCTCGTCGATGAATCATATGCTGTAATATGAGTTCTCAAATCGACAAAACTTGTTGCTGGAAAATCGTTCTTGAACAAATTCAAGTAGGTACCATTAGGCATATTGCCGCTGATGATTTCTACTAAATTGTATTGACTGTCGAAATAAGCTTCTAAAACCATGTTTTCCGCACCATAAGTGATGTTAGCTATGAATGGTTTGGCCACAAACGTTGTCGGATCGTAATTTCTTTCAATACTGTTGATTGTATAAACGATATTTGGAATCTCAAAATTGAAATCTCTCGCGAACAATTCTCTCGCATATTTCATTCCTGTTTCAAAGGCTTTTGAAGAATAAGTCGATCCGGCAACCGTATCAATCGTGAAGACCACGTCGTCAAAGGTCTTATCGCTTAATTGCAAGAAGAAATCTTCATCCAAAGCACTGTAGAAACTAGGAGTTTCATTATTGCTCAAAACCTTGATGTCAATTAAGGTCTTTGTTTCGATATCTATGGCGTAAGCGACTTTTACTCCCTCTTCACGCCCATGTGTTGTAATAATATAAACAACAGCTACTTCTAAATCATTTTCCAATATTTTATATGCTTCATCGAGTATAGGTTGATAAGTTTCTGTTTCCGATGATGGCAGCAAATATTCTTTTGCTAATTGTTCTACCGTAAACACTTCAACTTTGTCACCTTTGCCTGCCACTTCAATCAAAGATTCATAATAAATTCTTAACTCTTCAGCTGCTTGGTACTCTGAAATGAATTCATTTTTTTCTATCGTCATGAATCTGGAGAAAATTCCCCCGACTATGAAAATAACAACCAAAATTAGACTGAATGCTAGAACGGCTGCATTATTCTGTAAGAATTTTTTCATTTTATATCACCCACCCTAAGAATGGAATGTAAACGGTGTACATAGCTCCCGCTTTAACAAGGGTATAAACCGCCAATATAACTAGTAATCCTGTCAAAATACCTAAATATAAACCACCAGGTTTCTTGAATCTCTTAGTTCTGATGACAGCTGTAAACTTGTCAATTGGTAAGGTGAAGATATTCATGAAGATAAGCGAAGTTCCCACACCCTCAGGAAGAGATCCGACAAAACGGAACAACACCGTGAAAACACCCAGGAACAAAGCAAAGAATACTTTACCTAAAACATTGGTAGGAGTTGTGACCGGTTCCGTAATCATGAAAACAGCCGCAAACATCACACCACCGGATAGAATTGAATATGCAGGGAACCATAAACCGGCATCGCCTGTAACAGCACCGATAATCCAGGAAAGGACAAAGATTGTTCCGACATAAATCACTGGAGTATACCATTTGATAACTTTGCGGATTACCAAATAAAGTCCGCCGAATAGAATCGCCAAAGCACTCGTTTCACCAAGAGCGCCAGGAATGGTACCGATAAAGAAGTCCCAAAGACTACCATAAGGAGCCACCAGGGTATCATAATTAATCTGACCGCTGGAAGCAAGTTTTCCAAGTGGTGTCGCTCCAGCATAAGCATCGACAACCGCTTCTGAAGCATTGAATAATCCACCGGCATTATTAATGACGCCCATGAGCGTGAATCCGACTACAGCATATCCCAATAAAGCCGGATTGAAGACATTGTGTCCAAAACCGCCAAAGATCATCTTGCCGATGATTGTGGCGATGAAGGCTGCAAATATCAAAACCCAAATTGGAGTATAAAGTGGCAATAACAATGCCAAGATCAATCCGGGAATAGCCGGGAATGATAAAGACAGTTTTTGCATTACGCCTTTGATTGAACGATTTTCCTTATCAGTCACAAAATAGAAGATTCCTTCCATCAATACTGATAAAAAGCCACCGATCAGGATGAAAAACAATGGGTAGAACATTTCCAACAAACCGATATTTCCATCGATGTAAACTTGAATGCCATTCTTGTACCAAGAGAATAAAATCACCGGCAACAATGCAATCATGACGTCTCTCATGATTACCTTCGTACCGTAATCTTTTTCTTCCGAAGCTCTTACGAATGGGGCTTTTCCGCCAGCAAATCTAGCCATTATTTCGCTCCTTTCCTCAGCAAGTCTTTACCTTTTGCGACTGCTTCTGTTATTTCAATATGAGATGGACAAATATAAGAACATAGTCCGCACTCAACACATTTATTGGCATTTAAATCGCCCAATAATTTAACGTCTTTTCTTTCAAAAGCTTTTTTAATTTCTGTTGGGGTCAGATATACCGGACAAACATCTGCGCATTTACCGCAACCCAAACATTCAGGATAAACTCCTTCACTGGCTTTTTTGACAATAACCGCTCCCAAGGTGTCGTTGACGATTAAATCGTCGATGAAAATAGCTCTGCCGGTCATCGGTCCGCCAGCGATATAATTATACTTCAAAGGATCAAGACCCTTGACGTAACCGCCGCATAATTCCACCAATTCACTTACTTTCGTACCAATTGGCACGTAGAATGAAGACGGGTGATTGATACCTTCGCCGTTGATTGAAACCGGTCTAGCAATTAATGGAATATTCATTTCCACTGCATCACAGAAAGTGATTGCAGTAGCTGAGTTATTGACAATGACTCCCGCCTCAGCCGGTAAACCGTTATAGGTTTTCTTGGTTACTTGCTCGACGATGTATTTTTCCCAACCAGCCGGATAGATGTTTTTGATTGGGTGTAATTCTACATGTGGAAATTTCGACAAGTACGGTTGCAACGCTTCCCTGATTTGATAATTGTAGGTTTTATATGCTACCACAACTTTTTGGGCATCTGCCGCTCTCATGAAATAAGTTGCACCTTTTAACAGTTTTTCCGGGTATTTGGTGATAAAGTGAAAATCACATGTCAAATAAGGCTCACATTCGATGGCATTGATAATAACGGCATCGATTTTAGCCTTGGTTTTATATTTGATATGTGTCGGGAAACCTGCTCCGCCTAGACCTGTGATACCTGCAAGTTCCATTTTCTTAATCAGTTGTTCTCTGGTTAAAGAATCAACATTTTCTTCTTTTTTGATAGTTTCAATCAATTGATTCTTGAAGTCATTCTCAATTTCAATCGAATCGACCATCTTGCCGCTTGAGTGCCATGCTTTCTTGATCCCGGTGACTTTACCGCTGATGCTCGCATGAACTCTGATGTTCATTTGTTGCTCGTTTGTAGCTACTAATTGTCCTATCTTCACTTCATCGCCGACACTGACTTCCGCTTTTAAATTGGTGGCTCTTTGAAGCAAAGGTATGTAAACATACTTAGGACTCAAGTAATCTTTAATCGGAATTTTCTTGCAGGCTTCTTTTCTGCCTTCAATGTGAATTCCTTTGGCTTTTTGAAAAATCATCTACTGTCCTCCGTTTTAAAATTAAACCATTGTAATTATAACATAACTATTTTTCTAAACCAATACTTTCTTTTAAAGAAAGTGCTTGCATAAAACCTAAGAGAAATACCGTTTCACGAGTTCAATCGCTTGCTTTATTTCCGCTCTTGAAACATCATAATGAGTCACAAAACGAAATGCGCCTTCATAAGGTAGGATTTTGACTCCGTTTTCAAACAAGAAACTATCCAAATCATATTTTCTGTTATCGTCAATATCAAAGAATACCATATTGATGTCTGTTTGAGTTTCATCAACTTTCGCTCCAGGAATCTCTCTCAACAAACCTTCCATATATCTAGCATTTTCATGATCGATTGAAAGTCTTTGGCTCATTTCTTTAATTGCCACAAAACCGCAAGCAGCCAAGATGCCAATCTGTCTCATGCCTCCGCCCATAATTTTGCGGTTATATCTAGCCTTTTCGATAAAATCCTTTGGTCCGACTAAGATTGTTCCGACCGGAGCACCTAAAGCTTTTGATAGACAGACACTCACAGTGTCGGCATATTTGGCTATTTCTTTGACATGGACCTTTAGAGCAGTAGCCGCATTAAAGATTCTCGCTCCGTCAAGATGAACTGACAAACTATGCTTTTTCGCGACATTGAACACTTTTTCCATGTAATCCAAAGGCAATACCTTGCCGCCATAAGCATTCTCCATGCAGACTAATTTGGTTCTGGTAGTGGAGATGGTTCTGACCTTTATCATTTTTTCCAGCTTATTCAAATCCCAAATGCCGCCATTGCTTTCCAGGGTAAACAGCTGCACGCCGGATATGATTGGCGACGCTCCCGATTCATGTTGAACGATATGAGCAAACTGATCGACAATGACTTCATCCCCTTGTTTGCAGTGGGTGAAAAGCGCGAGTTGGTTGGAGAAAGTGCCTGAAGGCACGAAAATAGCCGCTTCTTTGCCAAACAATTCGGCCGTGTAACTCTCCAAAGAGTTCATGGTCGGGTCATCGCTAAAAACGTCATCGCCAACTTCGGCATTCATCATCTCTTCTCTCATTTTCGGGGTTAATTTTGTTACGGTATCACTTCTTAAATCAATGTACTTCATAAGTTTACTCCTTCATCAGCAATTCTTGATATACTCGGGAAATTTCCAGAACATTGACGATGAACTTTGGATAAAGACCCGCCAACTTGTTGTCTTTAATTTTTGCGGTCATTCGGGATAAAATTTCACTCTCCCTCTCTTGATTCAAAATCGGCAGATTCTTAGCTTTCTTTTCCTCTGCTATCTTTTTTACCAGAGCCATCCGTTTTAAAAACAGCTCTTGCATTTCCTCATCAATCAAGTCTATTTCTTTTCTTAATTCATTCATAAAAATAACCTCACAATCACCACTATTTTACCATAGATTACCATAATATAGTACCTAATTTTAAAGCAAAAAAAGACGCTTTGAAAAATCGTTCAAAACATCTTCTTTATTCATTTTTTTATTCAGTTATTCCCAACGTCTTGGATCCCCTTTGACATTATCAAGAATCTCCATGTCTTCTTCTTTGATCACGAAATCAACTTCCGTGTTTTGAATGATTCTGTCTTCATGCACTGATTTTGGAATCGGAGCCATGCCTTTTTGTAGCAAGTATCTGATGCAGATCTGTGCCGGAGCCACTTCGTATTTTTCAGCGATTTCTTTAACTGTCGGATTGTTCAAGAGATAACCGATGCCTAAAGGCGAGTAGGCCACGATGAAAATCTCTCTTTCTTCACAATATTCAATTAAATTCTTATGGTCAAGACCGATAAAATGACCGATTTGATTGACGTGAGGTACGATATCGCAATTGCTGATGATGTTTTCCAAATGTTCAATCTCAAAATTGCTAACGCCAATCGCCCTGATTTTTCCTAACATATACTGCTCTTCCATCGCTTTGTAAGCTTCAACATTGCCTTTATTGCAATTCTTGCCCATTTCGCTCCATGGCCATGGAGCGTGAATGATGAAAAGATCCAGATAATCGGTTCCCAAAGCCTTCAATGTCTTCTTGAAAGCTGCTTGTGCTCCTTCATAAGTCTTGATATGCGATTCCAATTTAGAAGTAATGAAGACTTCTTCTCTTCTCAAGCCCGAATCCTTGATTGCCTTGCCAACGCTTGCTTCATTTTTATAGCCTTCAGCCGTATCAATGTGGCGGTAGCCGTTCGCCAACGCCAAACTAACGGCATTATATGTATCCATTCCTGGTTTTATCTGCCATGTACCAAACCCAATTTTGGGAATTTTTACACCATTGCTTAAAACATAATAACTATTGAGAACTTTCATATTTTTCTCCTTTCATCAAATGAAGCGCTTTATGCTGATTGTCGAATCATTGACAAATATTTATTTATTACAAACTTATTTTAACATACTGAATTACTTTAAAAAACCACTTGGACAAAACTTCATGAGAGATTTGCTCACTTTATAAAAGACAATTCTTTTTTATTTAATAAAATAAAAATCCTTATTCAATGTTTTATCGCTTGATCCGCCAACAAAGATCCCGATTTTCCCTGATTCCAACTTGAGTTTGCCTTCATGATCAAAGTAAGCCAAATCATCATAATTTAATTCAAAATCAATAATCTTGGTCTCTTGTGGAAGAAAATGGATTTTCCTTATTTTTTTCAATTCCTTGACCGGTCTGACGATTTCCGCAACATAATCTCTGATATAAAGTTGGATAACTTCCTTGCCTGAAAGATCACTATCATTTTTTACTTTTACTGAAACTTTCAGAGTTTCATTAGCTTTCAAGCTATCTTTGCTGATGGAAAGATTCTCATAAGTAAAATTAGAATAACTCAAACCGTAGCCAAAAGGATATAACGGCGTGTTAGCCACGTCCAAATATTTGGATAGATACATATTTTTACTTGCCGGATCGAACGGTCTGCCTGTATTGAAGTGATTGTAATAAATCGGAATTTGGCCAATGTTTCTTGGAAAACTCATCGGCAATTTGCCGGAAGGATTTGCTTCTCCGTACAGCAATTCCTTGATGGCTTCCGATGAGGAACTTCCCAGGAACCAACACATCATCATTGCGTCCACATCTTTAAATTCGCTTAAAATCAAAGGTCTGCCACCAAAAACCAAAACAACGACTTTGTCGATTATCTTCCGGAAATTTTGGTAAAAACCTTCTTGATCATTAGGTAAATGAATATTGCTCCTTGAATGCGCTTCACCGCTCAGGCTTTCATCTTCACCTAAAGCCATTATTAATACATCAGCTTCTTTAATTTGCTTTATCTCTTCGTCTGTATATTCACCATAACTTGCTTTCTCAGAAACGAATACCAAATTATCTTTTAAAGTTTCTTCCAAAGTTTTATGCAAGTCGTTTCTGCCGTGCCAAGACCATGGACCAATCAGTTTTCTGGATTTTGCGAACGGACCAATCAAGGCAATGCTTTGTTTTTTCTTAAGTGGCAAAACGCCGTTGTTTTCCAATAAAACAACTGATTCCAAAGCCGCTTCCTTAGCCAAATCCATATGTTCTTCGCTTAAGCAAATTTCACTTTCCGAAGCTTGATTTGCACCACTATATGGGTTATCGAATAAACCGATCTTAATTTTGAAATCAATGATTTTTCCGACTATTTCATCAATTTCACTCTCTTTAACAGTGCCCTCTTCAATCAATTCCGTTAAATGATTCATGTATACTGATGAAGCCATTTCAATGTCCAAACCAGCCTTAATTCCTTTTAAAGCCGCTTCTTTTTGATTTTCTGCTGCACCATGGTCAATGATTTGTGTCAAAGAATCGTAATCAGATATTACTATCGCCTTGCTTTGCCATTTTTCCTTCAAGATTTTTCTCAACAAAAAAGTATTGATAGTTGCGGGAACACCATCTAAAGTGTTAAAAGAAGTCATGACAAAGTCCGCTCCGCCTTCAAGCGCTTTTTTATATGCGGGCAGATAATCACGGTATAAAGATAGCCTTGACAAATCAACCGTGTTATAATCCCTTCCCGCTTCCGAAGCGCCATAGCCGGCAAAATGCTTGATGCAACAAGCGACTGCATCTTTACCAAGTTTTCCTTTGTTGGTAAACCCTTCGACCATGGCTTTAGCCATTTCTCCAGTCAAAAAGACGTCTTCACCGAACCCTTCGACAACTCTGCCCCATCTGGGATCCCGTGATAAATCGCACATCGGTGAAAATACCACATGAATACCGGAAGAATAAGCTTCTTTTGCTGATATTTTCCCCGCTATTCTAGCCATTTCTGGGTTAAAACTTGAAGCTAAAGCCAGTGGTACCGGAAAAATGGTCTTATAACCATGAATGACGTCTGCCATAAACATTAAAGGTAACTCGTGAGTTGCATTTTTTAAGTATGACTCTTGCAGTTTAATCATCTCACTTGGACCACCAATGCCCAAAATGCTGCCAATAGTATAAACTTGTTCTTTATTGATGTTTAGATTTCTTAATGCTCCATAAACCGTAGCTTCAGAATCCGATATGAAGAAATAAGGAGCTACTTGCGTCATCTGCCCAATCTTTTCTTTTAATGTCATATTATTTAAGATTTCTTCTTTTTTTATTGCTTTATTCATGAAATTAACTCCTTATAAACAAATATAGTTGTCCTACCTATTGTATGTGAAAAACCGATAAAATTCAAGGTATCTCACCAACAATAATCTTTTATCACTTAAACTTGACATTAAAAGAAAAAGTGTCGATTTTTCTCAAATCGACACCAATCATAGATATATTATTATTCAACTAAATTGGCAATATAAGCATAGATTTCTGGTCCGGTGTGAACACCAAGCACAGGCGTCAAACGAATTACTTCCACATTTCTGATATTCAAGCTGTTTCTTAACTTATCCGCCAATTCTTTAGCTTCTTCTTCATTGTCGCCGTAATGAACGATAAGATCAATCAATTTATCGCCAAACTTTTCTTGTAAAATCGATTTCATTTTCAACAAAGATCTTTTTAATCCAAAAGCTTTGGAAAGCGTAACGTATTCACCTTCATCATTGACGGTGATTACCGGCTTGATATGTAATAAATCGCCAATTGTTCCTTCCACCTTGCCGATTCTTCCGCCGGCTTTCAAATACTTCAAAGTGTTGATGGTGTAAAAAGCTAAACTATCTTGATGACGCATTTGATCAAGTTTCGGAAGAATATCTTTCATCGGCGTTTTCTTGGCAATCAATTCCAATGCGTATTTGACAATCACACCTTCGCCACCAGCCAAAGTCAAGGTATCGTATTGCAGGACATTGAGATCTTTCTCTTCCTGTAATGCCAATCTAATGGCGTTAAATGTTCCGCTTAATCCTGAAGAGATATTGATTACCAATAAGTCGGTGTATCCCAATTTCTTGATGGTTTTTATTTTCTCTTCGACGTCCAAGGCACTTGGTAAAGAGGTCGTTATTTTATGAGTATCCAATTTCTCATAAACTTCCTTGGCTTCAATTTCAACTCCGTCTCTAAATTCCTTACCATTTATGACAATCATCAACGGCACTACAAATAAATTCTCGTTCTTATTTATGAATTCATGACTCAAATTCGCAGCTGAATCTGTTAGTACAGCTATTTTCACTTAAATCATCCCTTTCGTGATTTTGCTCTATCACGTAGAGTAGTTTAGCAACTAAAGGTAGGATTGTCAAGTATTTTGATAAATTGACTTAAATGACTCATAAAACCATCACAAAAAGAAACCGCTGAAGTTTTTTTTCAGCGGTTATTAATAACTTATTAATCTATATTTTCTATTACTTTAACTATCTTGTTAATCTTGAAGTTGGTTATTTTGTTGATAATTGTATTGATATGTGTATCTTTGATGACATTAGCTGAATCCAATATTTTTTTACCTTCGTCCATTATTGTCCTCGCGCTTTTGATGATTTCTTCAATATGGGCATTTATATACTTGATCGTGGTATCTATGATATTCGATTTTATGTCTTCAAATTCCGATAAGATTTCTTTGCTTTCCTTGAATTTAGCTTCTTCAATATTGTGTTTTAATAAAATCTCCTGATACTTCACGCTTAAGGCAGTGACGATATGGATGAAGACCATGAAGTACTGAGGTCTTACCAAATACATTTTTTCATACTCAGTAATTTTTCTGATTGGAGCATCATTGACTACATCCCACTCAAGTTCGGAAACCAATAAAGCATATTCACAATTCTTCTTAAGTCGATCATCATGCAGCTTAGCGTAATGATCGGAGTTTTTCTTTTTGTTGACTGTTTCCGGATTCTCGCTTTTGACCTCGATTGCAATAGAAGTCAATAAATCCTTTTCATCCTTTTGATCATTAGCAAAAACCTTATAGATATAATCGGCTTTAGTGCCTTTGATTACTTGATTGTCTTTTGCCCATGAGCAGTTATCAAAACCATTCAAGGAATTGTTTTGATACTCTTGATCTACCCATTTTTCTAATTCTTCACCCATTTTTTTGACATTTAAGGAGGATTTGTCAAGCCTTAACTTGTTTATGACTTCATCTTGTTCTTTAAGTTTTTCTTCGAAGCTATCTTCTAGTTGTTTTAAAGCATTCGCTTTTTCCAACTTGAACTTTAATTCAAGTTCTTTCTTGTCGTTTTCAAGATTTGTCAATTTTTTCTGATATTCAAAGTCTTGCGACTTTAATTCATCTGCTTTATCTCTTTCAAGATTGGTAATCTTGTTTTTCAGAAGATTGATTTGATCTTTGAATTCGAATTCTTTCTTTTGTAAAGCCAAATCAATATCTTTGGAGTTGTTTTCTTTTACTTTCGTCAAATCTTTGTTTAAAAGCGCAATTTCATTGGTGAGCTTGTTGATTTCAAGATTATACCTAGCTTCAATAGCGGTTCTAATCTTCTCTTCAGCAAGTTCCATATCCCGTTTTAGTTTGATATTTTCTTCATTGAGATTCTTCAACGCATCATTGATTGCATTTTGTTTAGTCAATTCCCATTCTCTTTTTAAAAAATCGAATCTTCTGTTGTATTCAAGATCTCTTTGTTCATTGATTTTGTTCGTGATAATTGATAAATCGACATTATTAATTTCTAAAAGATCGATTTCGTCACCTTTATAGGCATCTTGGTTTAGCCTTAAAATATGGTCATTAATAATGGTTACATCTAATAACTTACTCATTGTTACCTCCAATAAAGGAATTTAATAATCATATTTTATCATTTTTTGAAAAATAACAAAATATCAATGTTGTAAAGAATAAAAAAAGGAAAATATCTTTTTGATATAATCCTTTTCAATTTTCAAAAAACTAGCAAGATAACTTTTGTTTAATAATATTCATTTTATGGTTTAATCTCAGTGATATTAACGGAGAATTCATTTCCATTCCATGTCGATCCCATGGTAACATAAATATCTTGGCCTTGATTCACAACAATAGTAACTGATTGTTTTCTAACTTCTGATTGGACGGCACTTATAATAATGTTGTAATTTGTTGTCGTTGTGGTTATATCATAATAGTACCAACCGTCTCCTTCACTTGTCATGGTAACTCCTGGCCATCCATTATCTAAATCTGTACCACCCCAAATATGGATGTCTGGTGTGCTTAATGCAGGATCCCAAACTGGTAATAGGAAATGGATTCTAGAAGTAATAGCTTCAGTTTTCGATTGATGAACTCCACCAGTTCTTACAACATAAAGACCCGTATCGTTATCTATATAAATGTCTCCTGTTTTTTGTTCTTCAGCACCAAACAACCC
>JAQVFZ010000087.1 GCA_028697025.1 Candidatus Izemoplasmatales bacterium
TTCCGATCTTTGGCACAATCGATCTATTGGACAGTTACGGCTTCACCAGGCCGATGATACCGACATCAGTTTCCGCCGCTTTAACTGAATTTGCAAGCAAATTACATGACGCTTTGTACGTGGTTGGTTACTTGAACATAGCCGTAGCTGATGAACTTATTGACGGAGCTTTGGTTAATGAGGACTCGGATTACTTCAATGGCAATGAAGCAGATTTAATAGATGTCTTAAATCAAATCAGCAATATCTATTATCGTCAGATATTCCTGGAATTGGATTTGCGTTAATAAAAATAAAGTGCGGGTTTTTCCGCACTTTTGACTTAAGGTGGAAATATGAAAGCTAGAGAAGAAAAAATCATTAAAAAAAATACTATATGGACAATTATCGCCAACAGCTTTTTGGCTGTAATCAAACTGGTCGGTGGGATAATTGGTAACTCAAGCGTCTTGATTACCGACGCCATCAATTCCATCAGCGACATCGCCACAAATCTAGTGGTGTATGTCTCGGCGAAGTTTTCCAAGAAAGAAAGAGATGAAGCCCATCCTTATGGACATGACAAGTTTGATTCGATGGTTTCGATTTTTCTTGGAGTAGCATTAATCATCACCGCCTTTGAAGTTGGCAAAAATGCTTTTACCAAGCTTTACAATGTAATTTTCAATGATTTGGTGATAGAAGTTCCTGCTTATTATACGATATTAGTAGTTTTTATTACTTTGGTCATCAAAGAAATCTTGTACCGCAAAACCAAAATCGATGCTAAAAAAGCCAATTCACAGGCATTATTGGCTCAGGCCTGGGATCATCGCTCCGATACTTTGACTAGCATCGGTGCGTTAATAGGGATTTTGGGAGCGATTTTCAATCTTGGTTTTCTTGACCCAATCGCTTCACTTTTCATCCTGTTCTTTATCTTGAAGTTAGGATTCAAGATTGTCAAAACCGGCGTATCGCAAGTTGTGGATGAAGCAGCTGGAGATGAACAAGTAGAAGCTATTAAAAGAATAGTTTTAAGAGATGACAAGGTCCTTTCCATCGATGAAATAAAAACTAGATTATTCGGCGTCAAGTATTATGTTGACCTGGAGATTTCTTTGGACAAAACATTATCCCTTAATGATGCCCATAAAATCGCCGAAAAGATTCATGATGATATCGAAGACGAATTATCTGATGTAATTCATTGCATGATTCACGTAAATCCAGGAAAAGAAAAACAAAAGAAAGTTGAATAATAAAGCTCTTGATGGTATAATTGTAAATTACCTATAAGAATACTTTCGCAAAGGGAGTGGTAGATATGTTCTTATCTTTTATTACTAATTATCTGGATTCAGGTCCGGGAATTGTGGAAATCATTGTCAGAATGGTACTGACAGCCGTCTTTGTCGGAGTCATCGGTCTAGAAAGACAGATGCGTCATAAAATCGCCGGTGTTACCACTCATTTGATGGTAGCTTTTGGTGCGGCAGGAATTGCAATTCTGCAAGACGCTCTTTATTATGACTCGATTGCACAAGCAATCAAATATATCGATATGGGATATGCCATTGAAGTGCAAATACAGCGTCAAAGAGTTATTGCACAAGTTGTTACCGGAGTAGGTTTCTTGGGTGCGGGCACAATTCTTAAAACGAGAAACGGCATCTATGGCTTGACAACTGCAGCAACCCTATGGCTGGCAGCGATGATTGGTTTGACCTTTGGTATGGGTGCTTATATCATTGGTGTGGTAATTTCCGTATTCTCATTCTTATTCCTAACTTTATTTAGAAAGTTATTGGGTAAAACCTCGCTTAGACACCAAGAAAGTCCGGATATTATCGGTTCACAACCTGTAGATGAATAGGAAGGTTCTTATTAGAACCTTTCTTTTTTTCCTTTTACGGAAATAGCGGAAACTATTCATTCATATTTTTTGCAAAAAGGGCTAAAATGCGTTAAACTATTTATGGTATCTTGGGAGGTATGGACATGAAATTACAAATCAAGGATTTATATGTCTCAATCGAAGGCAACATGATCTTGAAAGGATTGAATTTAATAGTTAACGGCGGAGAAACCCACGCTATTATGGGACCAAACGGAACAGGAAAATCTACTTTGGCCCAGATTTGCATGGGACATCCAAGCTATAAAATAGAATCAGGCGATATTCTGCTTGACGATGAAAGCATCATTGAAAAAACTGTCGATGAAAGAAGTAGAATGGGGATTTTCTTGGCAATGCAGAATCCGATTGAAGTTCCTGGAGTGACTAATTTTGACTTTGTCAAAGCGGCAGTGCAAACAAGAATGAAAAAGGCCGAACACTTGAGAATTGGGCGTTTCATCTTGAAGTTTGAAAAAGCTTCGCAAGATTTGAAAATGGGTCAAGGCTTGGCTCATCGTTTCTTGAATCAAGGTTTCTCCGGCGGTGAAAAGAAAAGAAATGAAATTCTGCAAATGAAAATGTTGAATCCCAAAATAGCTTTTTTGGATGAAATAGATTCAGGGTTGGACGTAGACGCCTTAAAACTTGTAGGTGAAAATGTCACGGAACTGAAATCACCTGAATTGGGTTTGGTATTAATCACCCATTATCAAAGACTTTTGGATTATATCACACCTGACTTTGTCCATATTATGATCAATGGCAAGATTGTAATGACCGGTAAAGATGAATTAATTAATAAGATTGACCAGGAAGGTTATGACTGGGTTAAGAAAGAATTGGGAATTGAAGACGAAGAAGTCAAGCCATATTCTTTGGGAACCTGTCCGTCTAAGCATTAATATGGATATTTTAAAACATCTTAAGGATGAATCGAACCTGATAATCTTTACCGACGACTTTATCAGCAACAATACAGAAATCAAAATCAAAAACAATCATTTGCTCTTTGAGAAAGAAAATGAGTTTTTTGTATTTTTTGACAATTATACTTTAAATAATGATTTTGTCTTTGAAATCAAAAACAAAGTTAAAATCTATCTTTTGACTTCACAGTCCAAAAAGACGGATTATAATATTCGATTCGAATTGAAAGAAGCTTCGGAGTTGACGCTTTTTACCGATTTTAACGCAAAGACCAAAACCAGCAGCAAGCATAGATTAATCATTAATCTGGCGAAAAAAGCAAGATTGGAATTTATGAACGCTTTGGTTTTCAACGGCAAAATCGCTTTTGATTTGGAAGTCAATCTTCTGGAAGAAAAAGCAGAAGTTACGATCGAACAATTGAATGTTGGCGCTGAAGGCGTCCATCACATGGTTAATCAACGGGTCAATCATTTGGCAAAATCGACTACTTCCAAGATCAATAATTGGCTTATCGCCCAAGAAAACGCCAAATTGAATTATCATGTCACCGGCTTTATTTCAAAAGGCAAGGAATTGTCAAAATGCCATCAAAGCAATAAAGGCATCATGTTATCTGATAACAGCGAAATCTCGGTCGAGCCAAAGTTATTGATTGATGAATACGACGTTGAAGCTTCACATGGCGCAGCTATCGGGCAAATGGACGAATTGCAGCTATATTATTTGATGAGCAGAGGAATGACCGATAGCGAAGCCAAATCGCTAATCATAAATGGTTATACTCTACCTTTCATAAGTTTAATCGCTAACGAGAAAATAGAAAAAATATTGAAAAGACAAGTTTCAAGAGTAATCAGGAGAAATTCTTAAAATGAGTGATAATATTCGTAAAGATTTTCCACAACTCAAGGACGACTATATTTACTTTGATACAGCCGCAACTAGCTTAAAACCAAAATCAGTGATTCAAGCCTGTGAAATGTACAATTCACGGTTATCAGCCAACATCAATCGCGGCATGTACGCCCAAAGCGTAGAAACTACCAATCTCTATGAAGAATCAAGGGAAAAAGTCGCAAGGTTCATCAATGCTAGAACTGAAGAAATCGTTTTTACTCGAGGAACAACTGCCAGTTTGAACTTGGTCGCTTCAAGTTATGGTATGAACTTCTTAGACGAAACATCGGAGATTATCATCTCTGAGCAGGAACATCATTCTCAGTTTTTGCCATGGCAAAATGTAGCCAATAAAACTGGAGCGAAATTGAGATTCATCGAATTGGATAACTCAGGAAAAATCACTATCCAAGCTTTTAAGAATGCCTTGAATTCGCATACGAAAATTGTAGCTATATCTTATGTATCCAACGTTCTTGGTTATTTGAACCCAGTAAAAGAAATGATTGAACTTGCTCATCATGCCGGTGCATTGGTGGTCTTGGATGCAGCTCAGGCAATTCAACATTTTCCTGTTGATGTTAAAAAACTGGATGTTGACTTTTTAGCTTTTTCAGGCCATAAGATGTTGGGACCGACAGGTGTTGGCGTACTTTATGGTAAATCCCGATTTTTGGACCTTTTAGAGCCGATTGAATTTGGCGGAGACATGAATGAGGACGTCGAAAAGCAAACTTCCACCTGGAAAAAGGCTCCGCAAAAATTCGAAGCCGGAACGATGCCGATTGCTTCAATAATCGGACTTGGAAAAGCAATCGAATATCTGGAAGATTTAGGTTTAGAACGAATTACAAAAGTTACTGAAGAACTATATGACCGGTTATATTCTTCTTTGTCAAAAATTGATGGTATCAGGATTTATAATCCAAAATCTGATAGTGGCATCATTACCTTTAATTTGGCAGACGTTCCCGCGCATGACGCCATCACTTACTACGCGATGAAAAATATCGCCCTAAGAAGCGGTCAGCATTGTGCCAAATTAATTCATGATTTTTTAGGAATCAATTCTTCTTTGCGAGCTTCTGTATATATATATAATACAATTGAGGAAGTCGACCGTTTTATTGAAGTCACAAAAGAGGCTTTGACATATTTCCAAGAAATTGGTTTTTAGGAGGATCTATGAGCAATTTAGACAATCTATATCGTGAAATAATCATGGAACATTATAAAAACCCTCGCAACAAGGGTTTGATTGACGACGTTAACTATCAAAGCGTCAGAATCAAGAATCCTTCATGTGGCGACGACATTACCATGCAAACT
>JAQVFZ010000088.1 GCA_028697025.1 Candidatus Izemoplasmatales bacterium
ATCTTTTTGTTTCCGCTATTGAAAAGTTGAATGAATATGGGAATTTAAAATATTGGATAATGGGTTTGTTGGTTTTTGGATTCGGTATAAAAGCCGGAATGGCACCTGTGCATGTATGGTTGCCAAGAGCTCATCCTGTAGCTCCTTCACCGGCGAGTGCATTACTGTCAGGTGTAATGATCAAAATTGGTGCTTTTGGTATTATCAGAGTTGCATCGAGTTACTATTTTCCTGATAAATCAAGCGTTACCGGTCCGCTCGATCCTCTTTGGTCATCTGCCAGCAATATTGGGGCCATCATCATCTGGACCGGAATCATCACGATGGCTCTCGGAGTTTTTTTAGCCCTCCAACAAGCAAATATCAAGAAGATGTTGGCATATCATTCCATCAGTCAGATGGGATACATCATCACTGGTATCGGTGTCGCTTTATACTTGGGATATGAAGGTGCGATGGGACTATCTGGAGCGATATATCATATCATAAATCATGCTTTGTTTAAATCATTGTTATTTATGATTGCCGGAGTTATCTATTATCATACTAAAGAGTTGGATATGTACAAACTAGGAGGGCTATGGAAGAAATTGCCTTTCACCACCTTGACATTCATTGTTGCGGCTTTGGGGATAAGCGGAATTCCTTTATTCAATGGCTATATATCAAAAACAATCCTTCATCACGGTATTGTTGAAGCCTATGAATTGGGTAATCAAATCTTTTTCTATGCTGAATTGATTTTTATAGTTGTTAGTGCCGGAACCGTATGTTCTTTCATCAAGATGTTTTACTACGTATTTGTGAAGAAAAGTGATAATAAATATGAACATACGGTATTTGATTATTCCAGTCTTGATCTAGCTTTATGGACAATGGGTTTGATTATCATTTTGGTTGGCTTGTTCCCGAACTTTATTTTAAAGAGTCTAGTGATACCAATATTGAACATAACCACTTATGATCCTCACTTTATTGAAGCGCACATTTTGCACTTGAATGTCTTTAAAGGTGCTGATTTATTGATGACACTTTTGATTGTTGCTCTAGGGTTTTTAATCTTTTTCATAGGTAAAAAATTCAATCTCTTTCATTTGCATTTACCAAGATGGTTTAGTGTTGAGTATTTGATTTTCTATCCTGCTTATATCTTGATGAGAAACATCTGCCGATTGATGTACGGAAGTTCATGTAACACTAAGATAACTGATTATGATAAATTGGCAATCGATGATACTCACAACTCTGGTTTCATTGACCGTTTTGTAATTACAACCAATGCATTAAATGAAAGATATGAACAAACGTTGATTAGAAGCGATGCCTTGATATATGCTTTTTTCATTACCGCAACTTTAATATTCATGTTGCTGAAAGTTCTTTAGTTGTTTAAATAGATTTTTAGGAGGTTTGAAATATGACGGATTTTATATTTTATTTGATTCTTGGTTTGGTTTTCATTGATATTGTCATGGAGTTAGGATTGGCTCTGCTTAACTATGGTTATCGCAACGCAGACATCCCGATACAACTTGAGGACGTTTATAATCATGATGAATATCTCCGATGGAAGGATTATTACATGGAAAATTTCCGCTTGAATTTCATCGTTTCGCTTATTAAGTTTATCGTCGTTTTAGCTCTCTTACTTTCTTCATTCTTTATTGACTTGAATAATTGGGCAAAAACGATTTCAGACGACGCCAGTTTTCAAACAATCATTATTTTGGGTGCTTACTATTTGTTGTTCTTTTTGATTAATCTCGTCAGTTCATATATATCAATTTTTAAAATTGAAAACAAATACGGTTTCAATAAAATGACAAAGAGTTTGTTTATCAGCGATAAAATCAAGAATTTGATTTTGACGGTTGTGTTTTTTGGTTCGGCAATATATGGGCTGATGAAATTATACCTAACTACAGGCAAATGGTTTTTTGCTCTAGCATGGTCGATTATCAGTTTTTCGGTGATTTTGATTAATTTAGGATATACCAAAATAATCATTCCTATATTCAATCGATTAAGACCTTTGGAAGAGTCTTCCTTAAAATCCGCCATAAACGACTTTGCTAGAAGCGTCGGCTATGAGGTTACTAAAATTTCCGTTATGGATGCCAGCAAGAGATCAACCAAGCTAAACGCATTTTTCTCGGGGTTTGGCAAGGCGAAACGAATTGTCCTTTACGATACTTTAATCGAGAAATTAAAAGAAGAAGAAATAATTGCAGTTTTAGCTCATGAAATCGGCCATAATAAATATCGCCATATTATTTATAACTTGATAATGAATTTGGGGGTTATTTCCATATACATTTTAGGTTTATTGTTATTTTTCAACAATGATGTATTTTCCAGAGCCTTTGGTTTTGAAAGTGTAAGTTATGGTTTTAGTGTCATCATATATTTATTGAGTCTATCGCCTATTGTTATGATTTTTGGGTTATTAACCAATTTCATTTCCCGATATTTTGAATATCAAGCAGATGCTTTCGCGGCCAGCAATTATTCTGATGAACATATGATTGACGCTTTAAAGACTCTCTGTCGCGAAAACTATTCAAACCTTACTCCGCACCCTCTTTATGTTAAGTTTTACTATTCGCATCCGACATTACTGGAAAGAATAAATCATATAAAATGGCTAAAAAAAGACAAATCCAGTTGATTTGTCTTTTTAAATAAATAATTATTTTTTCATCATTAAATCTAGGATTACCCGATCTGTATCTCTCATCCCTACTGAGGCAATCTTGCCGATAGCAAGAATTGTTTCATCAACACTGTTTTTTATGATTCCGGTAAGCGGGTTATATTGATGATTCTCCATAGCCAGAAAATGACCAAGAATTGCAGCGTCCAAACCGGTCGCGATTTTAGAAGCGCAAGATGGTTTTGCACCGTCGCAGACGACTCCCGAAACATTGGCTAAAGCATTGGTTATTGTCATCTTTATCTGATTTAAGTCGCCACCTTTTAGATAAGTGAAAGTCGCGCCGGAAGAAACGGAAGCGCTGATTGCACCGCAGAAGGCAGACAGCCTGCCGATGAAGCTTTTTTGATAAATGGTGAGCAAGTTGGAAAGTACTAAGGCGCGATAGAGTTTTTCTTTTCCTAGTCTTAAATGACGGCTATATAAAATAACGGGAATCGAAGTTGTCAACCCTTGATTGCCGCTACCGGAGTTTGTGATTACCGGAAGCGCACAACCACTCATTCTGGCTTCGGAAGCAGCGGCAGTGTATGCCTTTATCCGAGTAAATACCGATTGATCATTTTTAAGCAATGTTTGGCCGATCGAAACGCCAAAGTTTTCTGTCAGTCCTTTTTTAGCTATTGCCATGTTATATTTTATTTGTTTATCAAGTAAATTCTTGACCAAATCAATATCAATCGTTTCTGTGAATTTAAGAATATTTTCGACCGTTAAATTTGATCGATCGGATTCGACTCCAAAATATTCTTCATTGCTTGATTCTTTTTCATAAATGACCTTATCGTTTTTTTCTATTTTTACAATATTCGTATGAAGATTCTTTATTTCAATGACAATTTTATCGGTTTTGGACCAAGCCTTAAAGAAAAAATGGAGATTCAAGTTCGTATCCAGCAATGCAACTTTAACGATGTTCTTCAGCAACAATTGGTTTATAACCTTTAAGTGTTTGGGTTTTATATTGTTGATGACTTCAAGTTCGAGACTAGAATCGCCACCGACGATACCGGCAATTGCACTTGCTTCTATCCCAACTAAATTATTGGTGTTGGGCACAGTTACACATCGAATATTCTTGATTAGGTTTCCTGAAGCCAAAATTTCTACACCTGAAGGAATCTCTCCCAGAAGTTCTCGAGCTTTAGCCCCAGCAAATGCGATGGCGATAGGTTCCGTGCAACCTTTTGCCGGAACTAACTCTTCTTTTAAAATACTAAGAAATTGTTCTTTAAATAGACAGTCCAATATGCTTACCTCTTGTGTTATATATGCTAGAGTAATCTTAACATAGTATGCATAAATTAGCAAGAAGTCCTTAAATCACATTTTGTTTATCTTTAAAAATGTGTGAATTGTGATATAATGGATAAAGAACTCAAATACAAGAGGTGACCATGGTGACAATAGGATTCAGCTTTATTTTTATTGGTGTTATAATCGTCGCAGCAATAGTGGTATTAATTGCATTATTTGCAGGCAAAAACAAAAATGACGATTCAAGTGATTCAGGCAAATTATTATAGGGGAATCAGATGATGAATAAATATCATGAAATAGCGGAATTGATTTTTCCGGAAATTAAAATAACTACTGCGGATTTAGAAAAACAATATCCGCCAAGAAACTTAAAACCTGAAGCGATAGTCACTCGTTTCGCCCCATCGCCAACCGGTTTTTTGCATACCGGTTCTTTGTTTACGTCCTTGGTCAGTTGGCGATTCGCCAAACAAACTGAAGGCGTATTCTTTCTTCGCTTGGAAGACACCGACCAAAAGCGAGAAATCAAGGGATCCGGTGATAAGGTACTAGAGCAACTTGTTAAATTTGGAATCACACCGGATGAAAGTTATGTACACGGCGGTGCATATGGACCATATATTCAGTCGGAGAGAAGATTGATTTATCATACGGTAATTAAAGATATGATAAAAGCAGGTAAAGCTTATCCTTGTTTCTGTACCCATGATGAATTAAATGAAATCAGAAAAGAACAAGAAGCCAAAAAAGAGCTGCCTGGTTATTATCATGAATATGCCAAGTGCAGGTTCTTGAGTGATGATGAAGTGATTGAAAAACTGAAAAATAAAACCGAGTTTGTCATCCGTTTCAAATCGCTTGGAACCAATGGCGAAAAAGTAATTCTAGAAGATGGCATCAGAGGGAAAATCGAATTTCCAAAGAATATCCAAGATGTAGTGATTATGAAATCAGACGGACTTCCGACCTATCATTTCGCTCATGTTGTAGATGATCATTTAATGAGAACCACTCATGTAAC
>JAQVFZ010000089.1 GCA_028697025.1 Candidatus Izemoplasmatales bacterium
AGCTTCCTTCAATTTACCTTCATTAAAAAGATATAAATCCAATTCATTCATCGCTCATTTGGCCCCCTTCAAGGTATTTTTTTATTAAATCGTAACGATAACCTTTAGCAAGTAACTTGGTGATTAAAAACTGATTTAAAGATAGTTTTTGTTCTTTCTTTCGGTATTTAGCCGACAGGTGAGATGCTTCTTTGCTTAATAGGTTCAATTCAATGGTTTTTGAATTTTCCTCAGATCGAAAATTTCCGATTAATGGTGATATATCTTCGTAATCAAAACCCTTGCCCATGCAAAAATCAAACAATGATTTTTGAGCTTTATAAAACGGTTTGTTTTGTAAGGACTTGACTTTTTTCTCAAGCCAAAAATTGATGTTTTCCTGTATTTGGACTTCGTTGTATATAGTTAACGACTCATTAATCAGCTCAATTTTTATGCCTTTCAATCTTAAATCTTCACGGATTTTCCTTGGCCCAAACCGCTTGAAAAAAATTGCTTCATGAACGAAATTCTTAGTGTATGAATCATCATCGAGAAGTTTCGTTTTTTCCAGTTTAGTCAGATAATAAGCGTATTCTTCTACTTGCAGCTTATCGAGATATGCAAATATTTCTTTTCTTGTTCGCGGTTTGAAAAGAGAGAATTTAAGTACTTTTTGATAATAAGAATCTTTATTGATGGCTGCTTTTATGGTTTTGAATTGATTATCTTCGATAACTTTTCCTTGCAATAAACGATATTCGACAATCAGGTCTTCGGAGACATTGAAAGTCGTCTCTTGATCATTATTTTCGATGGTCAATTGATAGTTTTTACCCTTTTTGACCAGATTCTTTACATTATACATCTTGCTTGCTCTTGACTAGGTAAGCCAATATGAATGGATCCAAGTCTCCATCCAGTACTTTATCCCCATTTCCGGTTTCAAAGTTGGTACGATGATCCTTGACCATGGTGTAGGGATGGAAAACATAAGAACGAATTTGCGAGCCAAAAGCATTGGCTTTATATTCGTTGAATGATTCGAGGTAATCATGCTTTTTTTCTAGTTCCAAATTATATAGTTTGCCTTTTAAGACTCTTAAGGCGATTTCGCGATTTTGGATCTGCGATCTTTCATTTTGGCAAGAAACGACAATTCCGGTCGGAATATGCGTTATTCTGACCGCAGAGTCAGTTGTATTGACTCCTTGACCGCCTTTACCGCTGGAGCGGAAAGTGTCGATTCTCAAATCTTCTTCATTTATATCTATCTGGATGGATTCATCAATTTCCGGAATGACGGTCACCGAGGCAAAAGAGGTGTGACGTCGGCTTGAAGAGTCGAACGGTGAGATTCTAACCAAGCGATGGACGCCTGATTCAGCTTTCAGATAGCCGTAAGCATAAGGTCCTGTAATTAGAACGGTGGCGGATTTTAGACCGGCTTCGTCGCCATCGATATAATCTAAGATTTTCGTCTTGAAGTCTTTTCTATCGGCATATCTCAGGTACATCCTAAACAGCATCTGTGCCCAATCTTGAGATTCAGTACCGCCTGCTCCGGGGTGAAATTCGATAATTGCATTAAATTTATCATACTCTTCATTCAAAAGAATGTTCAAAGTCAATTCTTCATTGATTTGATGAAATTCCTTAATCAATGTTTTTGTTTCCGGTTCATTGATTATTTCCCCTTCTTCCGCCAAGGTTACGGTCAAGTCGATGGTTTCATAAATGTCCTTGATGCGATTGAATTTGTCAATCAGTTCATTCTCGCCATTCATCTCTTGAATGATACCTTGGGCTTTATTGGGATCAAGCCAAAAGTCTGGAGACATGGTTAACTGTTCCAGTGATTTCACTCGGTCTTTCTTTTTGGAAATATCGGTGTTGTTGTTTAGTTTTTTGAATTCATTCGTTATCTCGTAGAATTCTTTTTTTAATTCGTCAAGAAGCATATTTACTCCTAGTTATCGTTTTTACCGTGGCAATACTTATATTTTTTTCCACTGCCACATGGGCATGGATCGTTGCGTCCAACTTTGGTTTGAACGGTTCTTGGTTTGCGTTTTACCTCAGTATCTTCTTTTCCCGAATAGGTACTGACTGGTTTAGCGACTTGAACTCTTTCGGTATTCTGTCTAACCTGAGCTTTGAGAACATATCTGGTAACATCATCCTGAATATTTTGAATCATTGTCTCAAACATGTTGAAACCCATTTCTTGATATTCGCGGAAAGGGTTGATCTGCCCATAACTTTGGAGGGTAACGGCTTGTCTTAGTTCACTCATCGAGTCGATGTGTTGAACCCAGTAAGTATCGACAACTCTTAAGGTAATGGCTTTTAAAAAGTCATTGTATGGTTTTTCTCCCGCTAAATTCTTCTTGCTTTCCACGTCTTTTTTATATGTTGACAATACATATTCCAGAGGATTATTTTCGGTTTTCAAAATTTCTTTATCGATGGAATTGATGACGAAAAATTTATTCAAAGCAAGGTAAAGATCTTCTATGTTTTCGTGAGATTTTACGGTTCTCGTCAAGGAATCTTCAATCATGCTGTTGATGATGTGTTCGATTGTGTCAAGAAATAAAACGTCTGTTCTTTGTGAGTAGATGATTTCGCGTTGTTTTCTTAAAACTTCGTCATATTGAAGAACTGTTTTACGACGGTCAAAGTTAGAGCCTTCAATTTGGGTTTGAGCTCTTTGAACCATTTTTGAAAACATCTTGAAGTCTAATGGAAGTTCAGTATCAGAACCCTTTTGGGATGTAATCATGGAAATCATTGACTTGAATCTGTCACCACCGAAACGTCTCAATAAATCGTCATCTGCGGATAGGAAGAAGCGAGAATACCCAGGGTCTCCTTGACGTCCGGAACGACCGCGCAACTGATTGTCGATACGGCGGGATTCATGTCTTTCAGTACCAATAACTGCCAATCCGCCAAGTTCTTTGACTCCTTCGCCAAGTTTGATATCGGTACCTCTACCGGCCATGTTTGTGGCGATGGTCACTGCATATTTTTGACCTGCATTAGCAACAATTTCAGCTTCTCGTTCATGTTGCTTGGCGTTTAACACATTATGTTTTACGCCATTTTTCTTTAGTAACGATGATAATAATTCCGAACTTTCGATGGAAATGGTGCCGACAAGCATAGGTTGACCCAAGTGATGACGTCTTGTGATTTCTTCAGCCAGCGCTTGATATTTGCCTTTCATGGTAGCAAAAATCAAGTCATTGTCATCGATTCTCACTACTGGACGATTGGTAGGAATTTCTACGACAAACATGTTGTAGATATTACGGAATTCTTCTTCCTCGGTCTTTGCTGTACCGGTCATACCGGCTAATTTTTGATACATTCTAAAGAAGTTTTGGAAAGTAATTGTAGCCAGAGTTGTAGTTTCTTTCTTGATTTCCACGGCTTCTTTAGCTTCTAATGCTTGATGCAAGCCTTCCGAGAATTGGCGGCCATGCATCAAACGGCCCGTAAATGGGTCAACGATGATGACTTTACCGTCTTGAACAACGTAGTCAATGTCTCTGGACATAATGTAATTGGCTCTTAGGGCATTATTGATATGATGCAATAAAACGACGTTATTGACGTCATAGAGATTTTCTAGATTAAAGAACTTTTCAGCGTGATGAATACCGGTTTCCGTCAAAGTAATGGTTTTGTCCTTGATATCCATATCATATTCTTCATCAGTCAAACTGATGGCGAAATAATTTGCTTGCCGGTATAAATCTTGGGTGTTTTTCGCACCACCGGAAATAATTAGAGGAGTTCTGGCTTCATCGATCAAGATTGAGTCAACTTCATCGATGATGGCAAAATTGAGTTTTCTTTGTACGATGTGTTCTTTATAAATAACCATGTGATCTCGCAAATAATCAAAACCCAGTTCGTTATTGGTTGAATACAAGATATCGCAGTTATACATTTCACGTTTTTCTTCGGAACTTAACTCTCTAGTGTTTAAACCGACAGTAAGCCCCAAGAATTTGAATAAATCGCCGATTTCGCCTTCAGCTTCACGTCTTGCCAAATAATCGTTGACGGTAACGATGTGGACTCCTTGACCAGCTAGCGCATTTAAATAGGCAGGCATTACCGCCGTCAAGGTTTTCCCTTCACCGGTCTTCATTTCCGCGATATTACCTTCATGAATGACGATTGCGCCCATGACTTGAACTTTAAAAGGAGTCATTTTCAGGACTCTGGTCGAAGCTTCTCTAACCGTTGCATAAGCATCCACTAAGATGTCGTCAAGAGTTTTACCTTCATTCAACAAGTCTTTAAACTCCAAGGTTTTCTTTTGAAGTTCACTATCGGTTAAAGCTTTATATTCATTTTCTTTATCAAGAACCATCTGAGCCATTTTTTCCAAACGTTTCAGGGTCTTTTTATTGGTATTTAAAAAATCAAACAACTTGGTCACCTCTTCATCTATACCTTATAATAATATCATTTTATCGCTATTTATTCAATAAATTATACTTTATCAAACAAAAGATTTTTAGGGTTTAAATAAAAATAAAGCATTGAGAATTTATCTCAATGCCTGTTATTTTAATATGCTTTGGCAAAATATACCAAATGTTTAGCTTTTTCGCCGCAAACAGGGCAAGTATCGCCAATTGATTCCTTGGAAAGAGGCATGCATCTTGAGGTGGCTTGAGTTTCTTCTTTTACTTTGTCTTCGCAAGCTCTTTTGCCACACCACATCATTTTCACATAGCCTTGTTTTTCCGAAATTATCTTCTTGAATTCTTCATATGAACTGGTTTCTCTGGTATTGCTAGATACATTCTCTAAAGCTCTGTCATACATCGCTTGGTGAATATCTTCTAAGATTGATGGCAATCTTTCAATCAATTCATCTAAATT
>JAQVFZ010000090.1 GCA_028697025.1 Candidatus Izemoplasmatales bacterium
AAAAGTCCGAAAATAAAGTAATCGTTGGACTTGTCATTGGTCTAACCCTGACATTGGTTCACCTCTTGGGAATCAATTTAACCGGAACTTCGGTAAATCCAGCCAGATCATTAGCACCAGCAATCTTACAAGGTGGAGTAGCTTTGGAACAGATTTGGATTTTCATAATCGGCCCATTCTTGGGATCCATTATAGCGACATTCACATATCGATTCATAACTAAAAAAAGATAATTAAAGGCCCATATATTTATATGAGGGAGACATAAAAAATGTCTCCTTTATTTTAGGTTTTCTTTATGGCCATAATACTGTATAATATAAATTAACTATAAATATTCACTAAATAACGGAGGATAATAATTGTGAAATTAATATTTGATATTGTGAGCGAGGCGTTTAATGTATCTCCTGAAGTTGGGATAATAATCGTAGTTTCATTTTTTCTACTTATTTTTTTACTTATAAGAGAGTTTATAACATGGTATTATAAAATAAATAAAGCCATTAAAGTTCAGGAAGAAAGAAATAGAATATTAGAGGAGATTCTTACAACCTTACAAGAGAAGTGAGCGCTAACGATAATCAAATGTAAAAATTGTTTTCACATTCATTTTATTCATAAACTATAGGAAAAGCCTTAATATTGTGGTAAAATATTAACGCAATAAAGAATTAATGCTTTTTTGTCTAAGAAAAATATGGAGGAAATATATGAATATATTAGCTTTTATGAAACCTAGAAGTGAAGTTACCTATTTGTGTACTGACAATACAGCTAGAGAAGCTGTTGAAATTATGCATAAAAACAGATATACTTCAATTCCCGTACTATCAAAAGACGGTAAATATGTCGGCACTATTACCGAAGGTGACTTACTTTATACTTTGGATGAAGTTGGTAGAGATGAAATGAAAAACATCAAGGTTTCCTCAATTAAACGTCATCGCGATTACGAAACGGTAAATATTAACGAAACAATGATTGTCTTGCTATCGAGAGCAACAAACGAAAACTTTGTACCAGTAATTGATGATTCAAACCAATTTTTAGGGATAGTCACAAGAAAAGAATTGTTGAATTATTTCTTTGAACATAACTTCATGGTTTTATAATTACAATATAATTGATGAATAGAAGGCAATATTGCCTTTTATTTTTATTTAAATTGATCAATTTAATAATTATTGACTTCATTTATTTACTAGGAAAGTTGTAAATAGTATAATAAAGAAAAACTCAATGTTTTTTTAAAGGGGAATATGTTTATGAGAAGATTGATTGGTTTGGTAATGTTTGTTGTTAGTGCTGTCATTATTGCCAGCGTATTGGTTGGTAGTGGAGAAATAATTTCTGACTTCATCAACGATTTAGGTTCAGAAAACTTCTTGACTCAAGTTGGTTTGTTTGCCAGTTTCTTCCTTGATTTATTGTTTCAACCAATAATTGTTCTATTGTTAAGCTTAATAACAATGGCAGACTTTTCTAAATAACAGAATTATCTTTTTTTACTAAATTTTATTTGCCAAGGAGCCAGATTTGGAATATTTTGCTGCGAAATTAACTGACTTGAAACAAAAACAAAAGATGACTCTAAAAATCAATAACCTCCCAATCCTTTTAGCATATACTTCTAAAGGGATTTTTGCCGTTAGGGATAAGTGCCCGCACATGGGATCGCCGATTTCGAGCGGTGTCTTGGAAAACGAAATCATTACCTGTAAATTCCATGGCTTACCCATTTCTTTAGAAACGGGAGAAGTAGCGAACTCAAAAAAGGCTGATAGTTTAAGATTGGATGAATATTCAAGAAGTATTAGAAAATATGAAATATCAATAAAAGAAGATTCGGTATATATCATTATTTGAAAGGACATGTACAATTGAAAAGATTACGGAAATTGGGATTATTCATTTTGATTGTTATTATTACTTTAGGCTTAATGTTTGCATTGCCTAAACCTAAATATCAGGAAACTAACATCTGGCGTAAAACCGCCAATGACAATAAAGTATTAGTTATGGCTCACGGCGGTGGACAAGGATATTATCCGTCCAATACCATGAGCGCTTTTTTAAATTCCTATAATCTCGGAGTCGATGTGCTTGAGATGGATGTACAAATGACTAAAGACGGAATATTGGTCTTAAGGCATGGTGAAAACAAGACTGGCAATATCAAAGCCATGAGCAATTGCGATACCGTTGTTTGGAAAGAAAATTACAATTATTTATATGAAACATGCAATTTTGGCTATAACTATCAAGACGAAGAAGACAATTATCCTTATCGAGATATGACTCAAGCAGAATGGAGCGAAGCCAAGGTGTATTTGACTAAGCTAGAAGAGTTGTTCATTGAGTTCGGCGATACCATACTCTACAATATAGAAATAAAAGCCGACGCTGATGCGCCAAGAACCGAGACCGCTGATGTATTGTACGAACTATTGGCTGAATATGGACTTTTAGAGGAAACTCTGGTCGCAACTGCTTTTGACGACATCAGTAAATACATAGTGGAAAACTATCCTGAAATAACTCTTTCGACATCACAAAAAGAAGCTCAAAACATCATTATACCAGCCTATACCTTTACGAGTATCTTCTATACTCCTGATCAATATGCTGCAGTTCAAATCCCGGTAAGTTTCAACCTTCCGGTAATCAACGAACTAAATTTGGCAACTAGGTTGTTGATCAATACTTTGCATCGCCATAACATGGCGGTCCATTACTGGACAATCAATGATCCTGACGAGATGAGAACCTTGATTGAACTTGGTGCCGACGGGATTATTACCGATTATCCCGACGTTTTGCAAAATATAATCAAAGAATATGAATAAAAAAAAGCCGTAAAGGCTTTTTTATTTTTAATCATATTACTTTTTATTGATTGATGATTATTGCAGAACCGCCAACATGTACCTTTACGACTGTTTCATTCTCTGTTTCCAGATTGACGATAATTTCCGAGGGTTGATTCATGGAATAGCCCTGTCGCAGGACATAATTATTTTTCTTCTGCCAATACTCATACAAATAACAAGCTAAGGCACCATTAGAAGTCCCGGTTGCACTCTCTTCATCAATACCAACAACAGGAGCGAAGTTTCTGCCATAGGCGTCAGCGTCTTCTCCTAGAGAAAAAGCATGAATGCCAATAGCAGAATATGTCCTTGCTAAAGTGCTAATAGCTCCAAAATCAGGTGCCAGAGCATTTAATTCTTCAACAGATTTAACCGCTATAAAAATTTCCTTTATTCCAGTAGAAACGATTTGCGGTTCGAATCTTTCATCAAAATCAATTTTTTTAAAACATTTCCTGATTAAATTCTTATCGACAAAATCATAAAACTTTGGGGCTGGTTGCTCCATAAAGACGAAATCATTTCTGACATCAAGTTTAAGTATCCCCGCTTTTGTTTCTTGGGTATAGATTCCCGGACTGATAATTTTTAAATCTCGCAAAAGATTGAAAGTTGCGATAGTCGCATGTCCGCATAAATCAACCTCAGAGTTTGGGGTAAAAAATCTTACCTTAAAATCTGCCAAGTCACTTTTCAAGACAAAAGCAGTTTCGCTATAATTGACTCTTTTGGCAATTGTTTGCATATCGGTTTCCGTTAAATCGTAACCATTGATGAAAACCCCGGCCTTATTGCCACCATAACTGGTTTTTGGAAAAGCTCTCAATCGATATAACTCACCGATTTTATCGTATTTTTTTTTCATCATTCACCTTGGTATTTCAGATTGATTAAAGTTTTGACTTTATCTATCAATTTCATAGTTTCAGACATGTGTTTTCTTGTGACTATCTTGTTTTCTGTTTCTTTATTCACAATATTATCGACGAAACTTTTAATCTCTCCAGCAAAACCCTCGTCAATAAAAGGAAAATTATGTTCTTCTCCATTGACAAAAACGCTTTTACTACGAGAAAAATCAATCATCTCGATTACGCCGTTTTCACAATAGAATTTCGCAGAATTATCCAAATTTTCCATAAAACTTGATTTTATCAAGTAAACGGCGTCATCTGCATCGACAATTTCTATTTCGGTTTTCAAATCGACACCTGTATCGCTCATGAAGGCATTAGCCTTCAATATCTTTATTGGATATTGTTTGATAAAGTTATAAAAACTCAACGGATAAATTCCCAGATCCAACAAACTGCCACCGGCTAAAGCTTTATTTAAAAGCCTACCATCCTTAGGGTAATGCTCTGGCAATTGATATCCTAAGGTTATTTCCGCTTTCTTGACTCTGCCCAAGGTTTTAAGAGTAAGAAGATTCTTGACGAAAGTAGTAGCCGGTAAAAACAAAGTCCACATCGCTTCCATCAACAACACATTATTCTTAATCGCTTTTCTTTCAATTTCTTCATATTCTTTGTAATTCAATGCAATTGGTTTTTCGACCAAGACATGCTTCCTATTCTCCAAAAACATCAAAACTATCGAATGATGAAAATTATGGGGAGTAGCGATATAAACAGCGTCGATTTTATCGCTCTTAGCCAGGGCTTCATAACTTGAAAATGCAAACTCCGTCTGAAAAATCTCTTGATATTTCAATGCGTCAAATTCATTTCTGGCAGCGACAGCGCTAATATAAGCGTTGTCGACATATTTAATGTCTCTAGCAAATTTATTGGCGATACCCTTAGCTCCAACTATGCCGAATCTAACCATCATTTCTCCCCCTTCATAACTATCTCACAAGTTAATTTTACCATGATTTTTATTACATAAATAATCAAATAAAAGAAAAAGTGTGAATTAATCTTGATTCACACTTTGATCTCTTCAGTAATCGACATTGTCAAACTCAACGAAAATTTTTCTACCGGTATTCAAT
>JAQVFZ010000012.1 GCA_028697025.1 Candidatus Izemoplasmatales bacterium
CGATCTTTTTTTGTTCTAAATTCCCCATCGATTAAAGGTTTTAGTTCCTCAATAATAAAAAGACCGTATTGATCACCTTCTGGGTGGATATCTTCAATTTCTTGTTTTTTCAATCTTTTAACTGACGAAGTGCTCAAATAATTGGAATACTCCATGATTCTGAACTCATCGCTGTCAATACCGACGATAATGATTCCTCCAAGTTCTTGATACATTTTATCCATGGTTTTCAGCACTTCCCAGGAATGATTGCTGAAAGGTGAAGGGTCAACCAAATTTTGACCATCGTGCATATATAGTACTGGATATTCCTTAGCTTTGGTATCAAAATAATCCAGTGGCAAAATTACTCTTATCTTCTTGTTCCTCTTTAAATTCTTACTAAATATCTCTTTGATAATTGTTCTTTCCATAAAGGTCCTCCTATGAAAAATTATACACTATTAAAATAATTTTATAAGTATTTTATCAATAATTGAGATATAATAGTGGTAAAAGTGAGGTATTCAGAATGAAGAGAGCATTAAAAATCCTTATGATATTTGTAATAGTAATTATTGTTTTTTCAGTTGGCTTTATTTTAACATTACAGATCTTTGAATATCGCCCTGAAGATATTACCGAACTGACAATTGAAAATAACCCCTTGGATACTGATGAATACCACATTGACATTAACGAAGCTTTGACAATCTTGACATTTAATATCGGTTATGCTTCTTTAAGCCAAACCGAAGATTTCGCGATGGACGGTGGGACTAAGGGCAGAATGGATTCAAAAGCTGAAGTTGAAGCGAATTTGCTGGGAATTAAAGGAATAGTCGAAAGTAATCCCGCTGACATTTATTTGTTTCAAGAAGTTGATGTCGATAGTCATCGTTCTTATAACATCAACCAACTTGATTATTTCAATACATTTTTGGAAATGAGTTCGGTTTTAGCTTACAATTACCGCTGTATATTCGTTCCTTTCCCTTATACCAACCCTTCGCAAATGATGGGTAAAGTCAACTCCGGTATTGTGACATTCAGCAGTTTCTATGGTGAATCGGCACAAAGACATCAACTTCCGGGAAGTTTTAGTTGGCCAATTAGCCTTGCCAACTTAAAACGAGCAATGATGATTACCAAATATCCCATCAAGGATAGCGATAAATATCTAAGCGTTATCAATGTCCACTTATCCGCTTATGATGATGGTACAATGAGACTTGAAGAGATGGAGGCTTTAAAAACCTTGATGCTTGAAGAGTATGAAAATGGCAATTACGTCATCGTCGGAGGAGATTTCAATCAAACCTTCCCTCAAGCAATAATCGAAAATGGTGAAGGTGATTTAGAATATTTGTTCGAATTAAAAAACGAAGATTTTTGGCAAGCGTTTCCTATGGAAGGTGTCTGGTTTGAAGAAAACGACTTTAGTTTTGGCGTTGACATTACCACACCTAGTTGTAGACTTTTGCATCAAGCCTATGATACGGAAAATGACGATAATAATCAGTATTACTTAATTGATGGCTTTATAGTATCCAATAATCTCAACATCGACACCGTTGAAACCCTTGATGAGAATTTTGTCTATAGCGACCATAATCCGGTCAAGATAACAATCAGTTTCATAGGTTAGTAGAAATTATGAAAAATTTACTCATTCTTAACGTCTTTTGACAAGGACAAGAATGAGTATTTTTTTAACCTCATTATAAAAAATCGAATAAAAATTCTAATTATTATTATTCTTTTTGCGCGAATATGGAAAATGTGTTTTTTATTATGTTATAATAAATATTAATAATGAACATCAAAGGTGATTTCAATGAAGTCTTTTCTTAAAAGGTTTTGGCATCACGTGTCTTCGACATTCAACCACTATGGTTGGTTGTCACTTGTAATCGTTCCAATTCTAGCGCTGGTAAACTGGAGCTATTTTTCGGTTGTAAATGCAGAAAAAGCAACACTCGAATCTCAGCAGGTTTCTTTAGCTAATGAAAAGATTAATATCATTGATTTTATCATTTCTAATGCTCTCACAAACACATATAATGACATGCAAGTCATGAGCGACGCTGATGAAATGCAGTTTTATTTGGATCATCCAGAAGAAGTAAATCTTGATGATGTAGAACAGTTATTTTACCGTATTACCAATAACAAACCACAATTTTCCAGTGTAGAATTTTTGAATATGAATGGTGATCAGTTAATTTTGCTAAATCGCATCAATCAAGAATTGATAATTATCCCGACTGATGAACTATCATCAAGGTCTGAAGAAAGTTATTTTGATCACATTGGCACGATTACTGACAAAAAGCTATATATCGTTCCACTATACATGGAAAACGAAATTATTAACAATATCACTGTCACAAAGCCAATAACCACTCTTATTGTCAGCGTTTTTAACAATGAAGGGGTTAAAAGCGGCTATATAGTCCTTGATTATGATGCAAATTATCTTCTATCCGTCTTTGAAACCTATGTCAGCGGTGAATCTGAATTTATTGAATTGGGGGTAATAAATGAAGAAAGTGTTTGGGGTATTACCACCGGTTTTAATGAGGCTTTGGGATTAGGTAGCACTATAGACGATGAATTTTATGATAATTTAGAAATTTATGGCGATTCGCTCATACGAAGCTACGTCAACCTTTCAGGAATATCGAACATCGATGTCTATAATTCTGATGATTTCTATGAAATTTTCGCTGTCATAGATTTTGATCAAGTTTTTAAAGAATACGGAGGTTTTGCTGTCAGAAATCCATTCTTGATTTACTTTGTAAATGCTTTATCATTTATCATTATCTATATTTTTGGTTGGTTGCTGAAGAGCAAAGGTGATGATAGAATCTTGCTGAATACCAATATGTATCTATCAGACAAGAATAACGATGGAGTTCTGATTACCAACGACAAAGGTGAAATAACCTATACAAACGAGGCTTTTGAGGATATTTACGGCTATAAGCTGGATAAGATAAAAGGACTGAAACCTAGTAAAGTTCTCGGTAATCTCAATTTTGGCATTAAAGGCGCGGTGATGAAATCCAAACAGATATTTTCCAAAAATGTCTGGAACATCAATCATAAAGGCATCTATGTCTTAAAGCACTTGAGAATAAAACCGGAAACTAACGCGAACGGTAATATCAAACACTTTTTAGCGATATATTCATCTCCTCAAGTTGAAGTAGAATCGCTAGCATTTGCCTCTAACTTCGATGCGATTGAAACATATAAACTGTTTGCCAAAGCTTTTGAAAACGAGGAATTGAAAGTTAATAAATCTGCAGCCATGGTTATAAGAACGTTCAACGAAAAAAATCGAAAACTTTTTACTAGTTTAAATAAAAACAATGGCAGCCCATATGCTCTTGCAGATTTCTTGAAGTCAAATCTTGGGTCAAAATTCAAAATTGCTGTGCCAAAAGAAAGTTATGTGATGATTTATGTTTCTTTAGATCTTATTGATGAAACTTTACAAGACACCATTGATTTCATCGATAATTTGATTGATAAATACAAACATCAACCAAATATAAACTCTGACTTGGAATATAATTTTGGCATCGCCCTGGCAGATAACAAAACGATAACAAAAGCTGATGTAATCGAAAATGCATTTATTGCTTTGCAGATGTCAAAGACCAGAAAAAATATTAAGCATTTGATTTATTCGGATGAAATCAAAAAGATAATAAAGCGAGAAAAAGATATTTATGCACAGCTTGATCACGGGTTTAATTTCGATGAATTTTACTTGTTGTATCAGATCCAAAAAGATATAAAGCGAAACTCTTTCACGGGCGTTGAAGCCTTGTTGAGATGGAACAATTCGCTTTTGGGTAATATATCGCCCGGAGAATTCATTAGCATAATCGAAAACAGTTTTTATATCAATCGACTTAGTATTATGGTTGTCAATAAAGTAATCAAGGATTTTACGCCTTATGTGGAATACATTAATAAAGATTTTCGAATTTCGATAAACCTGACCTATTTTGACTTCTTTAATGACTATATCATCCAAAATCTTGTCGATATCATTGAAAAAAGTGCAATTCCATCAAAAAATTTCTGTTTTGAAATCACTGAGAGTGGTTATTTGGAAAATCAGGATAAAACCAATGCCATCATCGACTTCTTGCATAGTAAAGATATTACAGTCGCTATCGACGATTTTGGTACAGGGTTTTCTTCTTTGGAAGTTTTGAAGAACATTCACATAGATAAAGTCAAAATCGACCGTTCATTCATTAAGGACTACCCAGAGAAAGATGATGGCGCAATGTTCAAAACCGTTGTATCTTTGGTTAAAAATATGAACCTGGAAGTTTTGGTTGAAGGAACTGAAACTAAGGAGCAAGTTGATTTTTCATTAGCCAATGGTTGTGACGAGATACAAGGCTATTACATTTCCCAACCTATATACATCGAGAATCTTGTGAGAAAGTATCTCAATAAAAAAGCGGACTTTTAAATTCATAAAAGTCCGCTTTTATTTTTAGTTTTTATTTCTTTTCTCTTTTGAAACACATGAACCAATCGAGACAATATTTGTCTTCATCTTTTGATTCCATTCTTTCTTTTGCGGTACCGCAAGATCCGGCAGTCGGGATAATGACATCATCTCCGGGACGCCAATCCGCTGGGGTAGCGACGTGGTCGCGATCAGCTTTTTGTAAAGCTAAAATTATACGTTTGATTTCATCAAAGTTTCTTCCCATTGATAACGGGTAATAAAGTATCGTTCTAATAAAACCTTTTGGATCGATAATGAAAACAGCTCTAACTGCTTGTGTCGTGCTTTGATTAGGTTGAATCATACCAAATTTCCTAGCCACATCCATCTTGATGTCTTCAATTAGCGGGAAGGTAACTTCTATGTTTTTCATACCTTTCCACTCTAGTTCATTGATTTTTCTTAACCAGGCGATGTGTGCATAAAGCGAATCAACTGACAAACCGATTAGTTGAGTATTTAAAGCTGTAAACTCATCCATCATGCTTGCAAAAGTCATGAATTCAGTTGTGCATACTGGGGTAAAATCTGCTGGATGAGAAAAGAGAATTACCCATTTTCCTTCATAATCTTTGGGAAAATTGATTGTTCCTTGCGTAGTTACCGCTGTAAAACTCGGAGCTTTATCACCGATTAGTGGCATTGAATAAACTTCTTGTCTAATTTCTTCCATTTTCTTTCCTCCTTAATTATATTAATAAAATTATAACATTTATATTTTTCTAAATCTAACAAAGTGCTCAATGATTATGTCCTTTTCTTAAGCGTGAAGGCATGGTGCACCTGTCTGAACCATCATCACATAATGTATACTCTCCTCCATCAATAACAAGAACTTTGCCCTCTATTAAAGATGAAGCTATTTTTTTTCTGGCATCATTATAAATTCTCTGGACTGTAGTCCTAGCAACATTCATTTGTGCAGCTGCTTCTTCTTGAGTATAGTCCAATAAATCGATTAGTCTGATAGTCTCTAATTCATCAACCAGCAAACCAATCGTCTCCAATTTTTTCGTTTTGATTCCTTTAGGCCCATATAATGTGTACTCCGGCACGTGACAAACATACCTTGGCTTCTGTGGTCTTGACATTTTACTTCTCCTTAGATATTCTACTATTTATATTGGCATATGTCAATATCATGAGGTTGGTTCAGAGAGTTTATGTCTATTACCAATCTCAATAATCATTTTATCATAAAAGTCTTCGGTAATGATAAATTTGAACTTTATAATTACATAAGACAATCCAATCAGTATAATCGGTAAGATTGTTATTGATAATCTAAGCGATAATTTCATTGAAGGTGTTGCCTTTGCTTTGAAGGCAGAATCAGCAGCTTCATTTATGACCATCTCTTTATTTCCAGTTTTTTCGTTTATCTCATAGTCCACAATTTGCAACGCGTCGTAAATAGCTTCTTTTCTTTCATCGGAAATATCCAAATCATTGAGAATAGTTGTTCTAGAATCGACGTTTGCTTCGTAATTTATTTTTTCAGCAATGGTCATGTTATCATAGTAATTTTTTTGTGCCTCTAGTTCGGAAACATTTTGGCTCATTATGTAAATTCCTGAAATGATCAATACTAAAGTCATTATCCCTTGTTGGATGGCGCTAGCCAATTTGACGACAAACGGTCGTAATGAAAACAGGATAGCTTCGTTTCTCTTCCCTGTTTTATACTCATTATATTCAATAGTATTTGTCATATTAATGATTAATGTCATATACATTATCGCCTGTCCAGCAAAGGCAAAAGTGCCAAAGATACAGACAGTGACAATATTTACAGGTATAAATTTAATGTATCCCATCAAGAAGAACATTATATAACCGAATACTATGGAAACAAGAGAGATTTTCATCATTGATGCCCGGGTAAACTTCTTTGCTAAAGCGGTATAAAAGCTTTGGATGACGATTGTTACGACACCAAAAGTAGCTATAAAAATCAAAACAGTCAGTCCGCTATAGCCTAGTTCCATATAGAAAAAGTTGTAGCCTAAAGCTACTAATATTCCGCTTCCTATAGTATAAAGTAACAATGCCAAAGTGATCCAAAGGAGTTGGTCATTGTTTTTGATGGATAAAAACATTTGTTTAAGACTGATTTTTTCATCTTTATTTTGCACTGCATCTTTCGGTTCTTTTACGCCAAATACTGTCAATAATGTACATAGCATAAAGAAAGCAACAAAAGTTATTGAAATGATTCTATATCCTCTTATTGCATTACCGACAGTGAAGAATTGAACTATTGCATTAGCTACAAAAGCCCCCACAGCCGCGAAAACAACAACCAGAGAGGCAATTTGATCCCTCTTCTTCTTAGTTCGCGAAAGATTAGGAATTAAAGACCAATAAGGGATATCATTCAAGGTCCATGCTATTTCCCAAACAAAATAGATTATGGCAAAAAATATCACAAATGCCGTTCCACTTGGTCTGTAATTGAACATTAATAGGACAGATATGCTTGTCAGAACTGCCCCAACCAAAATCCAAGGTTTGAACTTTCCATATTTAGATTTAGTGTTTTCAACTATCGACCCCATTATTGGGTCATTGATACCATCCCAGATTCTTCCTAAAACAAGGATGATGCCGATTGCTGAAAACTCTGCTTCAGTTAATCCTAGACCCGAGAATTGGATATAAGTCATTAAAAATGAAGCAACGAGAGTGTACATCATGTCTCTGCCGATACCACTTACACTGTAAGTCCATTTGTTACGTCGGTATATCTTCTCTTCAAAAACTTCTATTTCATTCATATTTCCCTCCACAAATATACTTTAATTATAATTATAACAGTTTTTTCAAAATAAAAATCATGACATTAGTTTTTTATATTATTTATAGTATAATGGTATCGTTGTGAGGTTAATGTATGAAAAAAATAGAAAACTATGAAGAATTCTTAGAAATAATTAAACATGATATTTCAATTGTAATTGCTAAAACTAAGACATGTTCTGTGTGTAAACCAATTTCAGAAAAATTGAAGATTTTCATGAATGATTATCCGCAAATTCCAGGTTATGAATTATATATCGAGGATATAGAAATGTTTCAAGGCCAACATCTTGTTTTTACCGTTCCGACAATACTGGTTTTCAGTAATGGAAAAGAGATTCTTAGGGAATCCAGATTTATTGACTTCAATAAAATTAAAAGATTATTTGATTTATATCTAAACTAAGATAAAGGACTGATAAGATGCTTTTAAGTTTGGGACTTATTATATTGCTCGGTCTTGCACTAAATTCAATATTTTCCAGATTAAGAATTCCGAGTTTGATTGGCTACATAATTACCGGAATTATTCTTGGCCCTTATGTTTTGGACCTTATAAGTCCTAATCTATTAACCATATCTGCTGATTTAAGAAAAATAGCCTTGATTGTCATTCTAATCAGAGCAGGGTTGACATTAGATATCAATGATCTGAAATCGGTTGGGAGAGGAGCTTTACTCTTAAGTTTCCTTCCCGCAACATTGGAAATTATTGCCATTGGTTTCATTTCGCAATTGTTTTTCGAAATAACATTAATTGAAGGCTTAATAATGGGTAGCGTGGTAGCTGCCGTTTCACCAGCTGTCGTAGTTCCAAGAATGATTTCATTAATCGAGAAAAAAAGAGGAACTGAAAAGTCGATTCCCCAAATGGTTTTAGCTGCCAGTTCACTGGATGATATCTATGCAATTGTTCTGTTCACAATCTTGGTCCAATTTTATGAAACCAATGTTTTTGACTTTCAAAGCATTTTACTTATGCCTGTATCTATTATACTAGGAGTCGTAGTCGGAATCCTTTTCGGTTTAGCAATGCAATACCTATTTAAAAAGTTCCATATACGAGACACTATCAAAGTGTTGATTATATTTGGAATTGCCTTTATGTTGGATTTTTTGGAAAGTTCACTTAAGAACGTCCTGCCTTTTTCATCTTTACTGGCAATCATCACAATGAGTTTGACTATACTTAAAACTTATCCGACATTGGCTGCAAGGCTCACAAGTAAATTTTCGAAAATATGGGTATTATCGGAAATGATTCTCTTCGTTCTTATAGGAGCTTTAGTGAATATAACCATAATCGGTAAAGTCGGTTTAAATTTTGTCTTACTATTAGTTTTGGCCATGATTGTAAGATTTGTTGCAGTATTGATTTCTACAACAAAACTCAATTTCAACTTTAAAGAAAGATTATTCGTCTTCTTTTCCTATTTACCTAAAGCAACTGTACAAGCAGCGATTGGCGCAATTCCTTTACAACTAGGCATGCCTGCAGGTGAATTGATCTTAGGTGTTTCCGTTCTATCGATTTTTATTACGGCACCACTAGGGGCAATTCTTATCGATCAAACACAAGAATTTTTGTTAAATAGAAAAGCGACTCTAGCATAGCTATGTAGTCGCTTCTTTTTTTGGGTTTTTTCCATGAAATTGGTAATATACTGTTTCAATCCTGCCATTGTAAAGTTTTCTTCTTCTATCCGCAATTCTGCCAAATATTTTTTCGAACTCCATGTCAGAAGTTATGACGTAAATTGATAAAGTTTCCAATTTGCTTAATTTTTGGCCAAAAACTTTATAGAGGTTCTTAACTTCCTCCAATTCAGAAAGTCTTTCGCCATAAGGCGGATTTGTGATTATTACACTGTAATCATCCTTAAGATTCAAGTCGTAAAAGTCCTGAAGTTCAAATTTTATGCAATCCAAAACCCCCGCTTCATCTGCATTAGCAATTGAAGCATCGATGTTTTCCTGTACATTATCGTATCCATAAATTTCAATGTTAGAGGTATTGTCTATCATAGTTAAAGCTTCTCGTTTTGCTGCATTCCAAATTTCGCTTTCAATCAACGGCCATTGCATAGAAGCAAACTCTCGATACAATCCTGGAGCTATGTTTTTCCCAATTAATGCAGCTTCAATTGCGATGGTTCCCGAACCACAAAAAGGATCGATTAAAACTCTGTCTTTATTCCAAAAGCTTAACTTTACCAATGCGGCTGCCAAGGTCTCTTTTAGTGGAGCAATAACGGCATTTTGACGATAGCCTCTTTTATGAAGGGCATTGCCTGAGGTATCGATAGTCAAAGTGGCAATATCTTTTAGCAACGACACTTTTACATTAAAAACAGGTCCGTCTTCCGGAAACCATTCAATTTTGTACTTTGTCTTTAGGTTTTCGACAATTGCTTTTTTTACAATTGCCTGCGAATCAGATATAGAAAAAAGCGTCGATTTAACAGATTGGCCATCTACTGGAAACCTTCCGTTTTTGGGGATAAATTCACTCCAATCGATTTTCTTTGTTTTTTCAAAAAGTTCGTCAAACGTTATGGCCTTGAACTGAGCTACTTTCAATAATACTCGATCAGCACACCTTAACCATAAATTGGCTTTAGCTATACCTCTTACATCAGATTTAAAAGTAACTTTACCATTTTCGGTTTCAGTGATTTCAAACCCTAAATCCATAAGTTCTCTTTTTACTATAGCTTCTAGGCCGAATGTAGTTGTGGCAATCAATTCATATATCTTCAATTTATCATCTCATTTCTAACATATTATAACAAAAATCGCAAGTGTTAACAACCAAGGTAAAACGAAAGAAAACCTTTTATCGAGATTGATAAAAGGTCAATTTAAATTATTCGAATTCTACAATTAGATTGACTTGAGCCGAACGAGAAACCAGCTCATGAATTGAGCAATATTTAGTTCCCAATTCAGCGGCTTTTTGTAGTTTTTCCTTGTCATTAGGATTCTTGATTGTCATTTTCATGTCAACAACTTCTATTATTTTTGAATCAGGATTATTTTTGGATCCGCTGACTTCAATCTTGGCACTTTCAAATTCCAGTCGCATTTTTAATGCAATAGAAATGAAGGTCGCATAGAAACATGATCCAATTGCTCCAAAAAAAAGATGGTAAGGATATAAACCATCATCCTGATCTCCTAATTTCGCTATTCCAGTAGGGGAATACAGTTCTCCCACATAATTCATGTCCCACTTAAGAACTACTTTATCATACGCCATACTATCACCTCAGTGAAGATTATACTACAAAACTTTGATTATTTCTATTATTTGTTTTTATATTCGGCTGCATTAAATTTTAGACATTTTGGTGTTTATTTGTAAGCGCTTTAGTGATATAATCTTTATGGGTATTTTTTTTGTATAAAGGCAAAATTTAAATAAATTCGGGAGGTTATTTTTATGAAACACAATTTTTATGGAAGAAGTTTATTGACATTACTGGATTACACAAAGGAGGAAATTCAAACCTTATTGCATTTAGCTGCAAAATTAAAAGCTAAAAAACATGCTGGTCTCGAGTGTTCCCCTCTTCAAGGCAAAAATGTAGTATTGCTTTTTGAAAAAGATTCAACTAGAACCAGATGTGCTTTTGAAGTTGGCGCTTTTGATTTGGGCATGAATGTTACTTATTTAGGACCAACAGGGTCACAAATGGGAAAAAAAGAGAGTATAAAAGATACAGCTAGAGTTTTGGGAAGAATGTATGACGGAATAGAATACCGCGGTTATAAACAAGAAACAGTGGAAATTCTAGCTAAATATTCAGGCGTTCCTGTGTGGAACGGTTTAACTGATAAATACCACCCTACACAAATTCTCGCTGACTTTTTAACAATTATAGAAAAATTCGGTCATTTAGAAGGAATTAACTTCACTTATTATGGTGACGCTAGAAATAACATGGGGAATTCCTTGATGATAGGTTGCGCTATTATGGGTATGAATTTCACTGCTTGTGCACCTAATGATTTATGGCCAAGCAAAGACTTGATAGACAAGTGTTATGAATTAGCGCAAGTTTCTGGTGCTAAATTGAAGTTTACCGAAGACATTTCTGAAGGCGCAAAAAACGCTGATGTTATCTATACTGACGTCTGGGTATCAATGGGAGAACCTGAATCGGTCTGGAAAGAAAGAATTGAAAAACTTGCTCCATATCAAGTTAATAGCAACATCATGAAAATGGCCAATGAGACTGCTATTTTTATGCATTGCTTGCCTGCTTTTCATAACCGCGAAACAGCGGTCGGCGAAGATATATATCAAAAATTCGGTCTAAGTGCTCTTGAAGTAACTGAAGATGTTTTTGAATCTAGTCAATCAGTTGTGTTCGATGAAGCAGAAAATCGTTTGCATACTATTAAAGCTGTGATGTATGCCAGTCTCAAGGAGGAAAAATGAGAAAAATTGTCGTTGCTTTAGGCGGAAATGCTCTGGGGCATAATTCTCAAGATCAAATTGAAAAAGTTAAACACGCTGTTAAACCGATTGTTGAATTGGTTGAACAGGGTAATGAAGTTATATTGGCACATGGTAATGGACCACAAGTCGGAATGATTAACTTAGCCTTTGAAACAAGTTACAATGTTTCCAACAAAAATCCAGACATGCCTTTTCCGGAATGTGGAGCAATGTCACAGGGCTATATTGGCTATCACTTGCAAAACGCACTTCTCACAGAATTAAAAAACAAAGGCCTAAAACAACATGTTGCGACTATTATTACCCAAGTGGAAGTAGATAAAAATGATCCTGCTTTTCAAAACCCGACAAAACCTATAGGTAAATTCTATGATTTGGAAACCGCTGATAGATTTACCAAAGAAAAAGGATATATCATGGTTGAAGACGCTTCCCGAGGTTACAGAAGAGTAGTCGCTAGTCCTAAACCGGTTAACATTGTGGAGTTAGAAATCATAAAATCGATGGTTAAAGCAGGACATTTGGTAATTACGGTTGGCGGTGGCGGAATTCCTGTAATCAAAGAAGGAAATGAATTTATTGGAGTTCCTGCAGTCATTGACAAGGATTTTGCGAGTGCAAAATTAGCAGATTTGTTGGATGTAGATATGCTGGTCATTCTGACCGCTGTAAATAAAGTTAAGATTAATTTTAATACTCCTGAAGAGAAAGATTTGGATAGTATTACTATTAAGGAAATTGATGAACTAATTTCTCAAGGACATTTTTTGAAAGGTTCAATGTTACCAAAGATTGAAGCTGCTAAAATGTTTGTCAGCGGTAAGAAACATCGTACTGCCATAATTGCATCTTTAGAGGAAGCGAAAGAAGCTCTATTAGGGCACACGGGAACGAGGATAACTAACTGATGAGAACAAATAAAGTAAAAGTAGTCATTTGGGGATTCGGCGCAATGGGTTCCGGAATGGCCAAAATGATACTAGAAAAAAAAGGATTTGAAATCGTCGGAGTTTGTGACGTTTATCAAGGTATAGTCGGAAAAAGCATCTTCCGCATTTTGAACATTGACAACCCTTATGATCATGATGTACTAATAAACGATAATATTGATGTAATTTTACAAAGTAATAAGCCAGATATTGTTCTTTTGGCAACGGATTCATTTACCGCTTCTGCTTTCCCAAAAATAAAGAAAATTGTCGAATATGGCGTTAATGTTATTTCCACAGCTGAAGAAATGTCGTATCCTAAAGCCAATCAACCGGAACTTGCCAATGAAATCCATCGATTAGCAAAAGAACACAATGTCACGGTTTTGGGCACGGGCGTAAATCCGGGTATGATGATGGATTTATTGGCCATTTGCATAAGTGGCGTGACTGAGAATGTAAAGGAATTTGAAATTTCGAGAATCAACTCCTTGTCACCATTTGGAAAGACGGTAATGGAAGAACAGGGTGTTGGTTTGAGTCTACATGAATTCAATGAAAAACTAGAAAAAAATGAAATTGCCGGACATGTCGGATTTAAAGAATCTGCATATATGATAGCTGATGCATTAGGTTTAAAGGTAGAATCATTCTCTCAAGCTATGAAACCAATAATTACTGACATCGATCGTAAAAGCAAGCATGGCTATGCTAAAGCAGGTGATGTTTGTGGCGTGGAGATGAGTGCTACAGTTATGTTGGAAGATAATATCAAAATCAATCTATATCACCCGCAACAAATTGAGCCTGAAATGGCTGGAGTTAGCACTGGAGATTACATAAAAATTTCTGGAAAACCAGAAATTAATTTAGGAAATGTCCCGGAAGTTGAGGGTGGAATTGGTACTATTGCAATTTGTGTCAATATGATTCCACATGTCATTAATTCTAAGGCAGGTCTGGTCACTATGATTGATTTACCTGTTCCACGAGCCATAATGGGAGATGTCAGAAATCTAATAAAGGAGGATTGATTATCTTGATAAAAAAAGATACTTGGGTCCAAATTAGAAAAATTGTTTTAAAACCGGAACAAAGAGCTAAAACTTTACCTGAAGCAACTAAAAACGTTCCGCTTTTGATGTGGGTCAAAGGCGCTTTGTTGGAAGATGCAGAAATTGGTAGTAATGTCAATATTAAAACCGTAACCGGAAGAATCGAAAATGGTGAATTGATATGCGAAAATCCAAGTTTCCTTCATACTTACGGTAATTATATTCCGGAAATTCACGAGGTTGACATCATGCTTAAGAAGACTTTATATGGGAGTGATGATTGATATGAATAACTCCTATGAAAGTGTGATGGCAAGAAAAAATGAAATTATGCGCAAGTCAGTTGGTATTGATTTTGATAAATTTGAAACCGGACACATTAGCTTCAATTACGAAGCGCTTTTGAAAGAAGGGAATCTAAGCCTAGACATCATAAAAGAAATTCAGCAAAATAACGGTGTAGGCGGCACTCCTCTTAAAGAATGCAAAAATATTACTGCGTTAGCAAGAAAGGTTGCTAAACCAGGTTATGGAGCGAGAATTTTCATTAAGGATGAAGCCCTCAATGATTCCGGAAGTTTTAAGGCAAGGCGAGCTAGTATATCGTGTTATCAAGCAAAAAAACTTGGTTTTAAAGGTGTTATCGCTGCGACCAGCGGCAACTATGGCGCTGCAGTCGCCTCGCAAGCGGCTAAATATGGCTTAAAGTGCATAATTGTCCAGGAATGTTATGATTCTCTCGGTGTTGGCCAACCGGAAATAATAGAAAAAGCAAGAGCTTGTGAAGCTTACGGTGCTGAAGTAATACAATTAAGCGTTGGACCTGAATTATTCTACAAATTTTTACTTTTGCTTGAGGAAACAGGCTATTTTAACGCTTCTTTATACACCCCTTATGGCATAATGGGCATAGAAACTTTAGGAAAAGAGTTAATTGATGATTGCCTAAAATTAACAGGCAAAGAACCGGATATGGTTGTTTGTACAAATGCTGGTGGCGGAAATCTTACCGGAACTGCAAGAGGAATAAAAAAGACTACCGATAAACCAATAACAATTGTTGGTGCCAGCGTCAATCTCAAGGGATTGCATATGGCAGATGATTTAGATTTCAATAAAAAATCTTTTACTACTGGACACACGGGCTTCGGTCTTCCTTTCATCATTAATCCGGATAGAAGCGATGTGCCTCGTTCTTCCGCAAGACCTTTACGCTACATTGATCGTTATGTTACTGTCAATCAAGGAGAAGTTTTCTTCATTACTGAAGCTTTGGCGGTACTTGAAGGAATAGAACGAGGACCTGCGGGAAACACTTCTTTGGCAGCGGCTTTTTCATTGTCACAAGAATTAAAGGAAGATCAGATCATTATCGTTCAAGAAACAGAATATACATCCGCAGGCAAACACCATCAGGCACAGCTTTCATTCGCCAGAGAAAACGGAATATGTATTTATTTTGGCGATCCGCAAGATGAGATACCCGGTAAGTCAATTGTTTTACCTAAAGCAATAAATATGATTAAAGCGATTGATTTAGATCTTGATTCAATCAGGAAAAAATATCTACAAAATCAATTTTTAAAATCAAATATAATATGCCAAACCGACATCAATTATCTAGTAGAAGAAACTAATACCTCCCGAGATTTTGTTATAACAGAACTCAAAAAATATAACGTAAAGGTGGAAGATTAAATTGAGCAACCGCAAATTTCGCGAAGATGATTTCGAACTAAGAAGAAAGCATTTAGAACATTTAAGCGATGAAGAACTAAAAAACAGATTTTGGGAGCTTGCAGATCAAACTGTCACTCCGTTAATCGATTTAGCATATAAAAACACCACTCCTGCCATTGAGAGAAGCGTTTTATTGCGTATGGGCTTTTCTTCCTTGGAAGCTAAAGACCTAGTTGAAAAAGTGATAAATAATGGATTAATTGGCAAAGGAGCTGGACATGTGGTTTATCGTTTATCCCAAATCGAAAAGATCGATATTAGAGAAGCTGGTCTAAAATTAATTGGCAATCATGGTTGGGATAAGGTTAAAAACAGCTTTGGGGTGAAAAATCATGAATAAAAACGATAAACTTAACATTTTAGAAATATTAAAAGATTTGGATAAATACGAACCAAGGCGTCGAGGTTGGGCATGGCGTGAACCAGTAAAAAACTTAGAGATGGCGGGGAACACTTACTCTGACGCTTCCAAGCCTTTGAAAAACAGCATACCTCTGCCAGCTGCTAAATATTTTGACAATATCGATCCTCAACCAATTCAAGTGATAACTTCAGAAATTGCAAGTGGTAGGTTTGAGGATGATATTAGAAGAATGAGAATGGCCGCTTGGCATGGAGCTGATCATCTTATGGTCATTCGAACTGCTGGTCAATCACATTACGATGGATTGATTGAAGGAAGCCCTCAAGGTGTTGGTGGTGTTCCTATTACCAGAAAACAAGTAAGAGCACAAAGAAAGGCTCTAGATATTATTGAGGATGAAGTCGGAAGGCCGATTAATTTTCATTCATATGTTAGTGGTGTTGCCGGTCCCGATATCGCTGTAATGTTCGCTGAGGAAGGCATTAATGGTGCGCATCAGGATCCACAATACAATGTCTTATATCGAAATATAAACATGATTAGATCTTTTGTCGATGCCGCAGAAAGCAAGAAAATCATGGCTTGGGCCGATATTTTGCAAATCGATGGCGCTCACAATGCGAACGCGACCGCCATGGTAGCGTGGAAAGTCATGCCTGAACTCATGGTTCAACATGCAATAAACAGTCTTTTTTCGGAAAAGATTGGTATGAAACCAGGAAATATTGCTTTATCTACCGTTCCTCCTACTGCCGCTCCTGCCCCAGATCTAAAAATCAATCTCCCTTATGCAAAAGCTTTGAGAGACTTTTTTGATAAATATAAGATGCGAGCGCAAATGAACACTAAATACATGGAATCATCAACTAGAGAAGCTACGGTAACTCACGTTCTCAATATGATGATATCCAAGTTGACTTCTGCCGATATTCAATCGACTATCACTCCAGACGAAGGCAGAAACGTGCCATGGCATATGTATAATGTTGAGGCTTGTGATACCGCAAAACAAGCTTTAATCGGGATGGACGGACTGTTGGAAATGGTTGATCTCAAAAAAGAGGGGTATCTACCAAATAAAGTCAGAGAATTGAAAGAACGAGCAATTCTATTTTTTGAGGAACTGCTTGCTTCAGGCGGATATTTCCAAGCCGTTGAAGACGGTTTCTTTATTGACTCAGGAATTTATCCTGAAAGAAACTATGATGGAATCTCAAGAAAAATCAATGGTGGAATAGGTGCTAATACCGTGTTCGAAAGAGATGAAGATTATTTCGCTCCTGTTACTGCTCATTTCGGATATAACAATGTCTTTCAGTACGGATTAGCCGCTGATGAATCACCAGCGAAATTAATAGGCGGTTCTACTTTTGAAGACAGAAATAAAATACAATATATAGATGAACTTGATGAAGAAGATAATGTTAATGTTAGATTAGAGACGACTAAGAAATACTTGAACTCCAACCTTATAAAGCCGGAGGTCGAGTGGGCGGGAGACGGAATTTTAGTAGTTGACGTGACTCTACCGACTTCAATTCGATATGCTGAATCAGCCGCTTTGGTAATAGCGAAAAAAATGAACCTGCTCGATGCGGAAATAATACATCGTGAAGTCTTACAAAACGCTGAAGCAACTAGAATACAAATCAAAGGCAAACTTGATGTTGAAATTGACCTTAACACTCTTGTTTTGGCCAAAGAACCGGATTTATTGAGTGACACAGAAATCAGAGAATATGTCAATAACAATCCTATGACCATCATTGCCGGTACGGTAGGTGAAGATGAACACTCTGTAGGCTTAAGAGAGATTATAGACATTAAACACGGAGGTATCGAAAAGTATGGTATTAACTGTATCTATCTCGGAACTTCAGTGCCTATCACAAAACTAGTTGATGCGGCTATCGAAGCTAATGCCGATGCAATCTTGATGTCTACTATTATTTCTCATGATGATGTTCATTACAAAAACATGAAGAAGACACATGAGTACGCTGTGGAAAAAGGCGTAAGAGATAAGATAATCATTATCGCCGGAGGAACTCAGGTAACACCTGAATTAGCAGTAAAAAATGGTGTCGACGCAGGATTTTCAAGAGGTACGAAAGGTCATCACGTTGCCTCATTCTTAGTGAAGAAAAAGGTTGAGATGAATGAAAATTGATGCATTAGTAGCTGAAATTGGTTCAACCACCACAATCATGAATGCCTTTGATGGATTAAATACTGACAATCCTGTTTTTTTGGGCAGCGGATTCGCAGCGACGACAGTCGCTCAAGGCGATGTAAATATTGGTTTGAACCAAGCAAAAATCAACTTAATGCAGAATTTAAATGTTGAGGAATTACTCGCAAAAGATATTTTTGCGAGTTCTAGTGCTGCTGGCGGCTTAAAAATGAGCGTTCACGGTCTGGTTTATGACATGACTGTAAAAGCCGCAAAAGAAGCTGCCTTAGGTGCGGGAGCAAATCTAAAAATAATCACTTCTGGAATTCTAGACGAATATCAGATAGAAGATCTAAAGAAAGAAAAACTGAATATTATCATGATTTCAGGGGGAGTTGACTTCGGAGAAAGAAAAACTGCACTTGAAAATGCGAAAATAATCTCGGAATTAAAACTTAATATTCCTGTCATTTATGCTGGTAACATTCAAAACCATACGTGGGTCCGAAAGTTTTTTGAAGAAAATCATCAAGAACAATACCTTTATATCAGCAATAATGTTTATCCTAAAATTGACTGTTTAGAGGTTGATAATACTAGAAGGATAATCCAGGATGTTTTTGAAAAACATATTATCCAAGCTCCGGGAATGGAACATGTAAAAGACATAGTAAATGAGTCTATCATTCCAACCCCCGGCGCTGTAATGGAAGCAGCAAAACTATTGCAAAGCGCTATTGGTGATTTAATTACCGTCGACGTTGGCGGAGCGACCACTGACATACATTCAGTAACTCAGGGTAAAGAGGAAATAAATAAAATATTGATTGCACCAGAGCCCTTTGCCAAAAGAACGGTTGAAGGAGATTTGGGTGTATATGTAAACAAAGACGCTATTATCGAGATAATCGGGCAAGAATCTTTTTTAAAAAGTCTTGGTATTTCTTATGAAAAACTCAATAATCTACTAGAAAATTACAAACCGATTCCAGATGATAAACAAATACCTTTGACCGAAAAATTGACAGAAATCGCCTTTGACATTTCTTTAAAAAGACATGCAGGAAAACTAGTTTACATGTATAACAGCAGCGGTAAAGTCGCTTATGCGGAGGGAAAAGATCTGACAGACATAAAATATCTCGTGGCTACTGGTGGAGCTTTGACAAAACTACCCCATCGACTCGATATTATAAAAAATGTTTTAAATAAACAAAGCGACCTTGTCTTATCGCCTTCACCCAAGACAATCATTCTAATTGATAATGATTATATTATGGCTTCGTTGGGTGTGTTGTCGAAGAAATATCCAATAAGCGCTTTAAAACTATTGAAAAGAAGTTTGAGGATTGAATAAATGTATCCTAGAATAAATATCAATCTTAAAAAATTGAAAGAAAACTGCATATTGATGAAAGATTTAGCAAAAAATAACGGCATCGATTTTATCATGCCGGTTGTTAAGGTTGTCGCTGGCGACATTAAGGTAGCTAATGTGTTCATCGAAGCGGGGTTCGATATATTATGTGATTCCAGACTGAAAAATTTAAAACTCTATAGCAGTTTACCAGTAAAAAAACTGCTTTTGAGGCTACCAGCCTTATCACAAATAAAAGACGTAATAACATATTCTGACATGTCTTTAAACAGTGAAATAAAAACTGTTATTGCGCTAGATATAGAGGCTAAACGCCAAAATAAAAAACATGAAATTATTTTTATGTTTGACCTTGGTGACCTGAGAGAAGGCATATTTTACAAAGACGAATATTTGGAAGATATCAAACAGATAATCAAGTTAGAAAACATCGTTTTTAAAGGTATCGGCACTAACCTTACCTGCTATGGTGGTGTTGTTCCAAGCAAAAAAATACTTCAAAGATTAGTTGAAATAAAGAAAAACATCGAGATGACATTCGATATGAAACTCGAAATTATATCTGGCGGTAATTCTTCTTCTGTTTTCTTGTTCGGCAAGGACGAAATACCATCCGAAATCAATTCTCTTAGAATTGGCGAAGCGATTTTTTTTGGAAAAGAAACTGCTTATTCAACTTTGATTTCGGGTTTGAACCATACAATATTCACGCTTGAAGCTGAAATTATCGAGTGTAAAACAAAGCCATCTTTTCCTGATGGAGAAATGTCAATCAATTCTTTCGGTGAAAAAGTTGAAATTGAAGATAAGGGTTTAATGAAAAGGGCGATTCTCGCAATCGGCAAACAAGACGTTCAACTTAATAACATTTTTCCAATTGACAATAGAATATCAATAATCGGCGGCAGTAGCGATCACTTGATTATGGATATCACCGATACAGATTATAAACTTGGTGATATTATAGAGTTCGAGGTTAATTACCCTGGACTTTTGCATTTGATGAATTCGCCTTATATTAAACGAAACTATAAATAAAAAAAGCCATCAAGGCTTTAGTTATTTTTTGTTTTTAATATAACTTACGGTTGCTTCTTTTTTTACTTCAAATTCTTTCATTTTTTCAAAAAACTGAAGTATTGTCGTATTATCGCCATAATTTCTCGGATGGAACCCAGGGAATTTCTTTCTAAGTAAGGCTGCGATTTGGCTCCAATAAGCCCAACCGTCATCCTCAAGATTTGTATCGATAATATTCGTCAATTCTTGCTTTATCCTTCTTAAAGGCGTAATGGAACTTACATTCTTGGGTTCAGCTTTCAAGGCTTTCTTTTTGGGCTCCTTGACCTCTACTTCCACGATTTCTTCTTTTTTATCATCTTTTAGCATTTTGTCTAAGTATGCAAAAGTTTCACAAGAGTTAACCAAAGATATTGGAGTTTTGGACTCTCCCATCCCAAAAACAAACATATTGTCTTCCCTAAGTCTGGTGACTAATTTGGTAAAGTCGCTATCACTGGAAACTATGCAAAATGAATTTACTTTACCTGAATATAATATATCCATTGCATCGATTATCAAGGTAAAATCCGAAGAATTTTTCCCGGATGTATATGCGTACTGTTGAACCGGCGTCAAACCGAACTCGCTAATCTTGATTTTCCAGGGATTTAGTTGCGGTGTTGTCCAATCCCCGTACACTCTACGATAATTTATTGTTCCGTATTTATTTGCTTCATCAATTATTGTTTCGATATAATTAGAACTAATGTTTTCAGCGTCAATTAATAACGCTATGCTTTTATTTTTGATTTCCATTTTCACACCTCTTAATTATTATAACAAATATTTGTCCCACTTGGGCAAAATATTAAAATAAAATCTGATAAAGGAGATACAAATGACGAAAAACGCACTTTTAAACACCTGGATTAGCGAACTTAAGGAACATTTGAAACCTAAAGATATCGT
>JAQVFZ010000091.1 GCA_028697025.1 Candidatus Izemoplasmatales bacterium
CTTGTTAAACATGAGATTTAACAGGGCTTTTTAATTGTCTGTCTGGAAAAAATATTTACATTTTAATGGAAAATAAAGGAAAAAAAATGTATATTTAGGCAAAAAATAGGCAAAAAATAGGCAAAATTTCATGGCAACTGTCAATTTAATTCATTATACCAGGTATAAACCCCCAGATGAAAAAGACCCAAAATATCCTATTGTTTTCTTGATACGTAATAATGGTACCAATTCACATATCGGTACCGGCATCCGGTTGGAAACAAAATATTTCGATAAAACAAAGTGGATCAAAAACAATGCACCGGATATTACAGACCATCACTTCACAAACGCCCAGCTTCACAGTAAGTTGGCTGATATTCAGAATTTCATAACCGAATTAACAAATTCAAGTGAAATTTACAGTTTAACTGCATCACAGATCAAAAAACGTTATCTGTCAAAAAAGGAAAAAGAAAAATATGATTTTAACACCTATTTTAAATATTTTGCCAGCACAAAAAAGGCTGATAAAACAAAGGAGATATATTTATATACTTTGAGCCTTATTGAGGACTATGCATCCGGGCAACTTCATTTCTCTGATATTAATTCCAAATTTCTTAGGGAATTGGAATTATGGATGAATGATAAGGGGATGAAGATAAATTCAATAGGTATTCACATGCGCAATATCCGCGCTGTTTTTAATGCTGCCATCGATGATGAAGTAATAGACCTCGGATTATATCCATTCAGGAAGTATAAAATCAAAAAAGAAAAAACCGTAAAACGAAATTTAACCATAGACGAAATAAGACGGTTTAAGGATATAGAACTTGCGGGAGTGCCAGGATTATCCAGAGACGTTTTTATGCTTTCATTCTATCTCATTGGCATTAATCTAAAGGATTTAAGCTTTCTGACAAAGAAAGATATTAAGGACGGACGTGTTGAATATCAAAGAGCCAAAACAGGAACTCATTATTCGATAAAACTGGAACCGGAAGCAAAAAAACTTATTAAAAAACTATCTGGAGAAAAATATCTTATAAATCTTTTAGAACGATACCAGGATTATGATGGTGTAAAAAAGGAAATCAATAAAAAATTAAAAGATGCTGCTAAGAAGGCTAAAATAAACAAACCCGTTTCAACATATTATGCCCGGCATTCCTGGGCCACAATAGCCGCTGATATAGATATCCCAAAAGAAACCATTTCTGCAGCTTTGGGCCACGAAATAGGAAGCAAAACAACCGGGATTTATATTGACTACAACTTAAAAAAAGTAGATGATGCGAACAGGAAAGTTATTAATTATTTAAGAGGTTGATTTAAGATATCGCATTATTATTTTTCACAAGTGATACAAACTTTTCTGAAGGTTTAAATGAGGGAATGTAATGTGCCGGAATAATAATCGCAGTATTCTTTGAAAGATGCCGCGCATATTTTTTTGCCCGTTTTTTAACTATAAAACTTCCGAAATTCCTGAGATATACATTATCACCATTTTCAAGTGAATTCTTTATTGTCGCCATAAAGGCTTCAACAGTATTTCTGACAGTTTCTTTTCCAATCCCTGTATTTTCCGAGATTTGAGTTATTAAATCTGCTTTTGTCATGACTAAAAATTTTAATTTAATGTTGGTATTATGGATGTTTGTAAATCAATAGTTCTTAATAGAATATATGTATGCAATATTACAAAATTTGATAAAAAGAAAATACATTTTTTACATGCAAATAATAACAAAATTTAACTATTCATAAAAAATAGCTGGAGTAACATGGCTTATCATTTTTATAATAACATTTGTAGTTGAAGGAATTAAAAAAAATCATTAAAAATTATAACATTTCATTTCTGCTGACGTTTACTTATATCCTTCCTGGTCATCGCAGGTAACTTGGGCGCTGTATAAATATTTGAATAGCAATTATTTATATGCCAAACATTTACCCGGTATTGTAGTATAAACTGGCAATTATGCCGGGCAGGTTGTTGTGAGATCATTTTTTCAAACTTGGTTCTTTCTTTTTAAGTTCCTCTTTGAGCATATCTAATTCAGATTTTAATCTGTTAATTTCATTATTTTTCTGATTAGATTCATCTATTAGATGACGTATCATTCCTCTTTTGTCTTCCAATTCCCTGTTGAGCCATTCTATTATTTTTTCCTTTTCAGCAAGAGCATAATGTTCAGTTGGTGGCTCGTGTATCATAGTTTGATTGTTCAGCATTTCGCCTTCACCGGTGAGTAGCCAAGAATAATTTATCTCAGAAAATCTATCGGTTATTAATTTGGCCATTTCGGGACTAATGTCATTTCTGTCTTTTTTTATATGATAGATTTTCGTGTTATCTTTTAATCCAATTTCAACAGAGAGTTTATTTGCTGAAATTTTTAAATACTTCAATATTTCTTCTAATCTCTCAGAGCTTTTCATTTTATTGTTAGTAAATGTTAGTATATTTGTGCTATTAATTTTAAAATTATTCGTCATGCCGTTATTAAAAAAAGTTTCAAATATAGAATTTGTAGAAAACCTTCATCAATTTGGTTTTAACAACAAAAATTTACCACAGAAAACAACTTGGCATATATTTGGAATACCGGTTTTTACAAGAAATATCTCCATACATTATTATAAAAATTTAAAATATATTTCAGATGTAGAAAATAAAAAATTAATTATTCTCGATTAGGTTTAATAAAATTTAATATTCCTAAATACATCACTTCAACCTGATTTTTTAAATATTGTTCATATTTACCATGCGCTGCCTTATTTCGTAAATCGAGCCAAGCCGTAACGCTTTTTTGATCAAGAATATTATATATTCCAGCCTTACAAAGGTCTATGTTCATTAATTCTGCTTTTTTTGAAATATAATTATCGCCTTTTTTTATTGTAATTTCAATCATATTATCCTTGCAAAGTTGCCGTAAATGGCTTTCTAAAACAGAACCAATCATAACAGCCGCAGCGTCTTTATATCCTTCATCTAAAAGATATTTACTCATTTCAAGGAAATCAGAAAAAATATCAGCCGAAACCAATCTCTTGAAATCAATTAACCACCCATTCTCAATTTCATTTTTTATTGATTCCAAAATTTTTATGCCTGCTTCGGCATTTGATTTATATTGCCCTTTTGTAGCATTTTCAAAACATTTATAATAAGGATGATTTTCACTAAAAATTTTTTTTATAAATGTTAATGATGCTGCAATAAAACCTTTATGCTCAGACCAGTCTATATGTTTTACTCCGCCAGTAGACTGCGCTTTATTTGTAACATCCTTACCCTTTGAAATTAAATAATCTACCCTTTTTAATAAGTCTTCACTATTCACAACTTTTTGATTTTTAGTTCATTAAATTATCCCCGTTAAAAAATGTTAATTAAGGCTATGTCATGTTTGCAAAAGTTTACTAATTGTTAGTAAATGTTTATATTTGTCTTAGTTAATTAGTAAAATATTTCAGTCGTAAAGTTAATTAATAAATAAATAAAATGGAAACATTGACTGAGTATCAAGTAATAAATAAAAAAATTCGGCCTGTCCTAAGGCAAATGAATCTATATGACAAGAAATTATTTCCTATTGAAAAGGCAGAACGAGTTAGAGTAACAGCCTCTAATGTTGCTATTGCTTTTAATTTAAAATTCAAGACAAAACTCAATCGAAAGAACGGAACTATTGAAGTAACCAGAATTTCATAGCCATGAAAGAATTAACTCTTTACAATCAAGAGCAGGCAAAACTGATTGCCAACATTCACTATGAGGATGAAATGATTAGTTTAACTGATCTTTGGAAAGCCGCCGGAAGTCCCTCAAATAAAAAAGTTGGAGATTGGTTAAGAAGTGATACCACTGAAGATTTTATTGAAGCAATGTCAATAATTCTTAAATGCGGGAAATCCCACCTTTTGAAAGTCAAGCCTGGCAAGGGAGGAGGTACTATTTCACATAAAAATATTGCTCTTGCTTATGCAAAATGGCTTGATCCCAAACTACATATTTTAGTCAACCAGATTTTCTTCGAACGGGTAGAAGAAGAAAAATATCCTGAAAAAATATTCGAGCGCGGAATAAAAACCTATGAAAGGAAGGGGAAACCTATTGAATGGATTGAAGCCCGGATGCAGGGTATTGTTGCAAGAAATTCTTTTACGAGAACATTATCCGCTCATAATGTAGAAAGAGAGGGATACAGAAACTGCACCAATGCAACATATTCTCATTTATTCGGTGGATCAACCGCTGTAATTCGTCATAAAAAAGGCATTCAAAAAAAACAGAATATCAGGGATAATCTTTCAGTTACTGAATTACGAGCTATTGAGCTTTCAGAACTTCTTGCTAAAGAAAATATAGAAAATCGCAATTTATATGGGAACGGCCCTTGTGAAATTGCATGTAGGCAATCATCAAAAGCTGTTGCTAATGCTATTATTCAAAGTAGAAAACCCATCACAAACAATATCTAAAATAATATATCATGCCAGAAAAATTAGAAAAGGAATTAAAGAAAAAAGTGGCCAAAAAGAACTGGTCACAGGAACGCAAGGATCGTTACGTTTACGGCACTTTAAGAAAAACCGGATGGAAACCGGATCGTGAAAAAAAGAAAAAGAAATGACAGATTTTGAAAACATAGGAGCTATTTGTAAAAAAGAATGGCTTAATGAAAAAGAAGCTGAAAGTTATACCGGAATAAATGGGAAAACATTAAGAAAATTCCGGGAGACAGGCTCAAGAAAGGGGGTATTGCTC
>JAQVFZ010000092.1 GCA_028697025.1 Candidatus Izemoplasmatales bacterium
AAATGCGTGCTGAACGTGAACGTCGTGAATCAATTCTGATTGCCGAAGGTAAGAAACAAGCTGCGATTTTGACCGCTGAAGGTGAAAAAGCCGCTAACATCTTGGACGCTGAAGGTAAAAAAGAAGCTGCTATCCGTGAAGCTGAAGGCCGTGCCGAAGCGATTCTTAAGGTCCAACAAGCTACTGCAGAAGGCTTGAGATTGATCAAGGAAGTTGGAGCTGATCATGCAGTTCTTACCTTAGAAGCTTATAAAGCGATGGAAAATGTCGCACAAGGACAAGCCACTAAAATTATCATCCCTTCAGAAATGCAAGGAATTGTCGGTTTGGCTAGCGGTGTCGTCGAAGCTTTGAAAGACCCTAATACAAAGAAATAGTCAAAGTAAATAAAAAAGCTCAAAATCAAATTTGAGCTTTTCTTTTGCTTAAAAATCACATTTTTTCGGGGTTCTAGGGAATGGTAAAACGTCTCTGATATTGTCGATGCCGGTAACATACATAATCATTCTCTCAAGTCCCATGCCAAAGCCCGCATGCTTGCAGCCGCCGTATTTTCTTAAGTCTTTATACCACCAGAGATCTTTATCGTCGATGCCTAGTTCAGAAATTCTTTTTTCCAGATAATCCAGTCTTTCTTCTCTTTGTGAACCACCAATTAATTCACCTGAACCAGGAACCAGCAAATCCATGGCCGCCACGGTTTTTTGATCATCATTCAATCTCATGTAAAAAGCTTTGATTTCTTTCGGCCAGTCAATGACGAAAACAGGGCCGTCGAAATGTCTGGTCAAAAACTTTTCATGTTCGGTCGCCAAATCTTGTCCGTGTGCCGGTTTTGTTTCAAAATCTTTTTCGTTTTTAATCAAGATATCAATAGCCTCTTTATGGGTTACTACCGCAAATTTGGAATCCAATACTTTTTTCAATTTATTGATTAACCCTTTTTCAACAAATTGATCAAAGAAATTCAGTTCGCTGTCACAGGTTTCAAAAAGATCTCTAATGATGAATTTAACCATATCTTCAGCTAATTTCATATCATCATTGATATCGGCGAAGGCTATTTCCGGTTCAATCATCCAAAACTCAGATGCATGTCTGGTAGTGTTAGAGTTTTCCGCCCTGAAAGTCGGTCCGAAAGTATAGACATTCTTATAAGCCAAAGCATAGGCTTCGGCTTGAAGTTGTCCGGATACGGAAAGGTTGGCTTTTTTGCCGAAAAAGTCGTTGCTATAGTTTTCTTCCGGTTTTTTACCCGCAAGAGTCGTTACTTGGAACATTTCGCCAGCGCCTTCAGCGTCGCTTGCAGTAATGATCGGGGCGTGGAGATACACAAAACCTCGTTCTTGAAAAAACTTATGAATGGCAAAAGACACGACTGATCTAACACGAAAAACCGCATTGAAAAGATTGGTTCTCATTCTTAAATGCGCATTTTCTCTTAAAAACTCACGGGTATGACGTTTGGGTTGAATCGGATAATCGTCAAGACTATCGCCATCTAAATTGATTTGCGTCGCTTTAACTTCGAATGGTTGTTTCATTTCGGGAGTCAAAACCACTTTTCCCTTGACGGTAATCGCAGATCCTACTCTGAATTTGGAAACTTCTTTAAAATTTTCCATTGTCGACTCATAAACCACTTGCACCGTTTCAAAAGCGGTGCCGTCATTCAAATCAATAAACCCGAATTCTTTCTGTGAACGGTTGTTTCTCACCCAACCGTTGATTTCTACTTCTTGGTCTTTATACCTCTGTAAATCAAGGCATAATTTCTTTGTTTCTATCGCCATAAAAAGTCTCCTTTCAAAATCTTTTTCCTTATATCCGCTGGGTATTTTTCTATAGCATATCTCAACATGGTTCTAGGCATATTTACATAGTTTGTTTCTAAATAATCCGCCAATAGATTGGTATCTTTTTTGCCTAATTCTCGAAGCATCCAGCCACAAGCCTTATGCATCAAATCGTGTTTTTCGGTTATTAGAGTATCAATCAAATCCAACGTAACTTGTAACAAATCATTCTTTATCAAATGGTATGTCGCAACAATCGCCACTCTTTTATACCATAAATTATCCGATTTTGATAACTCATACAATAAATCGAAGTCATTGATGTCATATAAATATTTACCAAGTATTTTGGAAGCGGAAATGTCAACTAAATCCCAATTGTTTACATGTTCCAGGTTGTCTAAATAAATATCTACTATTTTCTTTTGCGAATCCAGGTTTGAAATTTCCATTTGCCTGCACATGATGCTTAAAGCTATTGAACGAAAATCGTGGATTTTGTGTTGTAAAAGCTTCAGCAATTCTTTGTCATCTATTGTTTTATAATACTTATTGGCAAAATCTCCTATTGTTGCGGAATTTAAACCAATGAAATAATCTAACTGTCCGTCAACATATTGTTCTTTATGATATCTTGTATGATTTGTAAGCGGAGTATCTTTGTATCTTGATTCTAATTCATTTAACAACATAATTTCCTCCTGAAAATAAAAAGTCCTTCACAATCAATGTAAAGGACGAATGTTTCCGTGGTACCACCTTAGTTCTGATAAATATATCAGCGCTCAACACCTTTAACGCAGGTTTTACGAACAGTTCTACTAGTTTCTTCTGTCATTCATGGGCGTTTTTCGTAATAAGTTTTATTCTGAGGCTTCCACCGTCCCTCATTCGCTAAAATAAAATTCTTATTCTACTCTTCCAATCGTCAATTTAGTATATTATAACACATTTAAACTCTTTGTAAAGTTGTGTAATTATCTTTCGCAAGTAAATAAAGTTGAAACTCCTTGATCGTCGATAATGTTGATGATGCCTTGACCTAAAAGTTCGGCTATTGATAATTGTACCAATTTAGGAAACGTCTTATCTTTAGGAAGTTCAATGGTATTGGTGCAGATAACTTCTTTTATCGGCGCTTCCATCAATAATTGTGTAGCGGTTTTGGAAAAGACAGGGTGGGTACAGCAAGCATAAATATCTTTTGCGCCAGCTTCAGCCAAAGCGTTGGCTGCAGCGAAGATTGAACCGGCCGTATCGATCATGTCGTCGACGATAACACAGGTTTTGCCTTTGACTCTACCGATGATGTTCATAACTTCCGCTACATTAGGTTCCGGCCGCATTTTATCGATGATAGCGATCGGCGATTGCAAGATGTTTGCTAAATCCCTGGCTCTAGCAACGCCGCCATGGTCCGGAGACACTACGCAAATATTTTCTAAGTTTTTACTTAATATGTAATTTGATATGATTGGCATGCCGCGAAAATTATCGATTGGGATATCAAAGAATCCTTGAATTTGCGGAGCATGAAGGTCCATTGAGATAACTCTGGTTGCCCCAGCTACTTCCAAAAGATTTGCGACTAGTTTAGCTGAAATAGGTTGTCTAGCCTTCGCTTTGCGATCTTGTCGCGAATAGCCGTAATAAGGAATAACAATATTAACTTCTCTGGCGGAAGCTCTTTTTAAAGCGTCAATCATAATCAACAATTCCATGATATGCTCATTTACCGGATTGCAGGTTGATTGAATGACGAAAACTTTGTGTCCGCGAACAGTTTCGGGAATGTTGATGCTAATTTCGCCGTCGGCAAAATGTGTAACTTCACATTTGCTTAAAGGGATACCGATATAATCGGCTATGTCTTGAGCTAATTGAATGTTAGAACTTAGTGCAAACAATTTTACTTTAGATCCATGAAAAACAGCCATAACAAACCATCGCAATACCGTTTGTATTGCTTTCCTTTCGTTTTACTCGTTTAGTCCATCTATATTATACAACAGATTGCCAAAACAAAAAAGAATGAATTTTTTATAAAATAAAAAACACTGACTAAACGTCTGTGTTTTTGTCTTCTTCTGTTTCTAATTCCGGTAAAGCTTGAAAAGTATCTAAAACCGCTTTTTCGATCATCGCTCGGGTATCACTGTTGATTGGATGAGCGACATCTTTATAATCGCCACTCGGCATTTTACGGCTTGGCATAGCAACAAACAAACCATTCTTCCCTTCAATGATTCTCAGTTCGTGTACCACAAAGCAGTTATCAATAGTGATAGCAGCTACCCCCACTAATCGATTATCCCCGTTGATTCTTTTCGCACGTACCTCTGTAATCTTCACACTACCACCTCTTTTGGCAAATTATAACATGTTTATTTTTCTTTATTCAATAGGTTAGCCAAAAAAATTATAAAAAATAGTGTGTTTTTATTAAGTATTTTTTATTATATCTGGCAATAAAGTCGAAAAAATCATGTTTTTTATGTGAAATCTTCAAAAAACTCGAACCTGAGCCCGTCATAACCAGCCCTTCGCTACCTAATTCTTTAGTTAAAAGGTCTTTGAACTCTTTCATAAAAGGATAACTGTTCAAAACTACTTCTTCAAGAGAATTGAATAAATTCAGTCTCAAAGAATCAATATCGTTTTTTCTAATATCAGAATGAAGTATTTCAATATCCTTTTGGGTAAATCCCTGTTTGTCAGCCAATTCAAAAACGTCTTTTGTGCCTACATATTCCACCGGATTTATCAAAAGCACTTGATATTCGCTTAAATCCAAATCTACTTCTTCAATAATTTCCCCGATGCCTTTTACTAAAGCCGGTTTGTCAGTTAGGCAGTAAGGAATATCTGCGCCGTACATTAGCGCTATTTCTCTCATGGTTTCAAGAGAAAGGTGTAATTCAAACAGTTTATCTATACCCTTGATTACCGCGGCGCTATCCGCAGAATTGCCC
>JAQVFZ010000093.1 GCA_028697025.1 Candidatus Izemoplasmatales bacterium
CCCACCTAAAGCAACATAAACCATGGTGAAGAGCCAATATACCAAAGGAAAAATCAGATTGTATAAAGGAAAATACCAAGGTGTTTTATTTGCTTTTTGAAAGCAAATATATTCTATTATGACTAAAATCGGTGTTATGGTATGAACCAATAAATCCGATAAGGTGTTAGGCTCGTAATCGATTCCATTCAGATAAGGCCTGAGCATGAGATTATAAACCAATCCAGTGAGAATGATGGCTACAGTAGCCTGTGTTTTTAACACTTGTAAAAACCTGGAATCGTCTTTTTTGAAAAGTATAATCAAATAAACCGTCGCAACCAGAATATTTGATTGAATTGTGAAATATGCATATTGACGAAATGGCGTTCGTGAAGTTAGGGAATTCAAAAGAAAACCGGTTATTGCGGCTATGACTACGATGATTCTTATCGGTTTTTGATACTTTAATAATTTTTCATTCATATGTCGGTTTCCGTAATTATACTTTTTGCATTAATTATATCATGATTAAAACTAGAGGTTAAGTTACCAAAGAGCTTTTAATAAAAAAATCAGTAAAAACTGATTCTTTAAATAATTGTTTACAAATATTTGGCAATTTCGCTGACAGCGAGTGCGCCATCAGAAACGCTCATTACAATTTGTCGCAAATAGGTATCTCTTATATCACCGGCTGCGTAGACACCTCTGACGCTTGTTTCCAGATGGTCGTTAGTTTTAATCCATGAACCGTCAATCAATTCCACCTGGTTATTCAGAAAATCAATGTTTGGCGTGTGACCGACAGCGATGAATACCCCGTTTACTTCCAAAGTCGAGACCGCATTTGTTAGTTTGTTCTTGACAATCAATTTTTCTACGAAATTTTCTCCGACTATTTCTTCTACCGTGCTATCCCAGATGACTTCGATATTTGCCTGTTTGAACATTCTTTCTTGGAGGGATTTTACTGCACGAAGATTGTCTCTTCTATGAATGAGATATACCTTTTTGGCAATTCTTGAAAGATAAATCGCATCTTCAACCGCGACATCCCCACCACCGACTACGGCGACGATTTTGTTTTTATATAAGAAACCGTCACAAGTGCCGCAATAGCTGACCCCATAACCGTTCAAGCGATTTTCTCCGGTCACATCCAGTTTTCTAGGTCTGGCTCCGGTAGCGATAATGACGTTCTTGGTTAAATATGAGGTGGTTTCGGTAATTACCTTCTTGATTTCATTTGAAAAATCAACGCTCGTAACCGGATCTATGGTAATGTTTACGCCTAAATCTTGGGCATGCTGTACCATTTTATCCGCTAATTCCATTCCGCTTAGACGATTTACTCCCAGATAGTTTTCAACCTCAAAGGTATTGGCAATTTCACCACCCGGCAACCATTTTTCCAATATCAAGAAATCCAACATTGCGCGTTGGGCGTAAATTGCTGCGCTAAGGCCCCCAGGACCAGCGCCAAGAATTATCAAGTCATATACATGTTCCAAATAAAACACCTCATTTTCATCAATCGCTATTATTATACAATAGATTGGTGTGTTTTTTAATCTTTTTTTTCGGTATTTTCCGTTTTTACATAACGATAAAAATACCAGTGCTTTGTCAAAAACAATAATATCAGTATTATTCTGAGAAATGTATTCTCAGCAAGAATGAAAGAGATAGTCAAAACAATATCGGCAAAGATTAAAATTGTCCATTTTCTACGTCTTGTCATAGTTCGGTTTTCCAAGAAATCTTTCATATGTCGCTGATAAAATCTAGAATTTTCAAATCTTGTTCTGATCTTCTCGGATGATTTTGAAAATAATAAAGCAGCCAACAATAAAAAAGGGGTTGTCGGCAATACCGGCAGTATTACCCCGATAACCCCCATTCCGACCGATAATACTCCTAAAGTCAGATAGATTGGTTTCATTATTTGGAAACTAACCTTTTTTCTCCAGAAATTGCTTGAATAGGAGCAATGTCCTGAGTTATTTCCAAAGTTCCCAAATATTCACCTTCACTGTTACGAACGGCATAGTATCTGATCAAAACATACATGTTCTTGAGATTGATATAGAATTCTTCAACGTCCTTTTTTCCGCTTTTGAAACTTTCGATAATCTCTTCGACGATATGAACGCTCTTTGGCGGATGACATAGCGAAACATGCCGGCCAATGACTGTTTTTGGCCTTTCAAAGATTCTTTCTTTGCCTTGAGTGAAGTATTTTACATAACCGTCTTTATCAACAAAAGTCATGTCTAGAGGTAGATTGTTGAAGATGGCATTAATTTCTTCCGGTTTTAGAGCCCCAGCATCGAATGATACTTCCCCTTTAAACGTTGTATCTTCCGTTTCTACTTTTTCTTCAGCCTTCCAGCTTTCTTTTGGTTTTTCCAAGAAGTAGCCGATTTCATCGCTACCTTGATCAGCCATAATCCAATCATAAAAACTCATGATATCGACCAATTTTGGCAAGAGAATGTTTTCTTCCTTGATAACCATGTCTTTAACTCTCTCAATCACGGCTTTAAGCGCTTTATTGATGCGATTTAGATCTTCTTCCTTATCATTGAGCATAGCTTGGACAGCTTTGAGATCAGCTCTTATTTCATCGTCAACGCCCCACATAACTTTGGGAATGGCGTCGATTCCTTTCTTTTCCAGACTTGGAAAGAACAAGTACTCTTTCCGCGCATAGTGTTTGGAGACATTCATCAGTCTATCGATACCTATTCTAATCATTAAATATGAAGTTGTATCATTCTTGTCTATATAAGGTTCCAATTCACTTTCTATAAGTTGGAGTATTTGCTTGTTCTCATCAGAAAACACTTTTGCCGGATGACCAGGAATCTTGGTAATGTCCTTCGGTTTGTGAATATCGGTTATGCTTTGATCAAAAACAGCGGCGTGGACATCACATAAACTTTGAATTTCCTCAACTTTCATGCCTTCGTCGATCAAGGCTTGTTCCAAAGCCACTATTTCATCGGTAGAGATGCTTTCGAAATCAGCTCTGAACAGTTTTTTCGCTTCTTCTAGCGGCATACCTCCGTGGATCTTTTTAATCAGTTGTTTTAGTTTATCTTGTCTATCTTTTGAATTGTTGATTAGTTCGCTCATAATAAAAAACCTCCCTTTTATCTAATTATAACATAGGGAAGTTTCAATTTTCTGTGATTAGAATCACAGATGATATTTTATAAAATTTTATATTTTAACAAATAGCGATTTTTATCATTTTTAAGAATGTTTTCTTGTTCCAGAGAAGTAATGGTTCTTGATAGGGTTTCTCTTCTGATACCAATAATGTTCGCTAGTACGGTTTTGGAAAAAGGCAAATCCAAAACTTGTTTTTCACCAATTCTATAACCAAACTTTTCAAACAGTATCTTGAGCGTATTCATCACTCTTTCTTTGACATCGAGGTTCGCGGATTGAACTAGGAAGTTCTGGAAAAGATTCGATCTGGTGACGGCACAGGTAAGACAACGATCACGAAAATCGGGATTTTTTTGATAGGCGTTCCAAATTTGGTCTTCAGGGATTTTTTTAAGAGTGGTTTTTGTCAGCGTAATTGCCGTAGCTAGATATGTAGTTTTTTTCTGGAGTACCGCCAGTAAAGCCAAGTAATCTCCCGGGCCCAGAATGCCAATGATTTTTTCATCACCATTCTCCAGGTACCGCACCATTTTGACATAGCCTTCATTGATTTGATAGATATAGTCCAACTTGTCATCAGCGAAAAAAAGAATATTATTCTCTTTTTCTCGGATTATCTCGCCTTCGAGATAATCATAATGACAATTTTTACAAAATCTATTCATATTCTATCCTCTTTGGTTCTCTAGTTATTCTCATTATGGAATAATAGGTATAGAATTATATCAAACCTTTGGCAATCTTTTCATATAATTCTTCTAATGTGCCATGTTCAAATTGATTGATATCAATACCGGATTTGTTATTTATGCAATCAGTAACCAAAAATGTATTTATACCCAATTCTTTGGCTACCATGTCTTCCAAAGCGTCATTGCCGATCATAATCGTTTCTTCCGGAAGAAAATTAAATTTCAAAAGAATATTTTCAAAATAACTTAAACTAGGCTTGGCAAAATAACTGTTTTCATAAGTGGTAATGTAATGAAAATCATTTTTGTCTAGCATTGCCCATTTAATTCTTCTTTCGGTAGCGACTTGAGGAAATATCGGATTGGTTGCCAAAACGATGTTCTTACCTCTTTTACGCAATAAGGAAATGATTTCTTTGGAATAAACTGAAGGCTTGACGGAAGTTTTCACAGAATCAAATTCATTCTGGTAAAATTTCTCCAAAGTTTGTTTAAGGTCGTCTTGATTCATTTCATTGGGCTGGAATATTTCCCAAAAAACCGTTTCATTAGTTTTAGAACCGTCATTCATAATCATCGCATTTGTGCCTGACCAAAGTTTTTTTATCATCTTTTCCGGATCTAATTTTAATTCATTGAACTTCTTGGCTAATTGGGAAAAGTAGGTCTTGACAAATAATTCTTCGTCTAATGGTAAAAGCGTGCCGTCTAAATCAAATAAGTAATTTTTATACATATTGCCCTCTCATCATTGATTTGTTATAAACCATGTAAATATTGTAATAATTATCCGGTTTAAAGTCAACTTCATTGT
>JAQVFZ010000094.1 GCA_028697025.1 Candidatus Izemoplasmatales bacterium
GAATGAATTGGATTTATATCTTTTTAATGAAGGTAAATTGAAGGAAGCTTACAAAATTTTTGGTTCACATCTAGTAAAAAACGAAAAAAATGAAGTATTAGGCGTCGATTTTCGTGTCTACGCTCCTCATGCCAAAATTGTTTCAGTCGTCGGTGACTTCAACAACTGGGATTCAAGAACGCATGTGATGAAAAAAGAAGATAACTTTGGCGTTTATCATCTCTACATTCCCGGTTTGGGAGAATGGACAAGATATAAATACTGCATCGTGACTTCCTATGGACAGACCATTTTCAAAGCCGATCCATATGCTTATTTTTCTGATAATCGGCCGGAAACATCTTCAAAAGTATATGATATTGAAGGATATGTTTGGCACGACCAATCATATTTGGAAAAAAGAAAAAACAGGAACCATCTGGAAGAAAAATTATCGGTTTATGAAGTTCATCTAGGCAGTTGGATGACAAAACCGGATGGTAGTTTTAATAAATACAATGAACTGGTAGATTTATTGATACCTTATGTCTTGGAACATGGATTTTCCCATATCGAAATCATGCCGATAGTGGAACACCCTTTGGATGAAAGCTGGGGTTATCAAGGTACTGGTTATTATAGTGCCACTTCAAGATTCGGCGTTCCTAAAGATTTAATGTATTTGATCGACAAATGCCATGAACATGGTATTGGCGTCATCATGGACTGGGTACCTGGACATACATGCAAAGACGCTCATGGTCTCTATATGTTTGACGGGGAACCGCTATATGAATATGAAGATTATAATATCAGAGAAAATGTCGTCTGGGGTACGATTAATCTTGATTTGGGCAAAGGCATCGTCAAAAGCTTTTTGATTTCCAATGCCTATTTCTGGTTGGACTATTTTCACGTCGACGGTTTCAGGATCGACGCCGTCTCCAACATCGTCTATTATCTCGGAAATATGCATGTCGGCACCAATCATGGCGCAATCGAGTTTTTGAAGAACCTCAATTATGCCATTAAAGAAAAAGATCATTCCGTTTTGATGTTCGCAGAAGATTCAACCACTTACCCTAATCTAACCAAGAATGTTTTAGATGGTGGCATCGGCTTCGATTACAAATGGAACATGGGTTGGATGAACGATACTTTAAGATACTTTGCCAAAGACCCTATTTACCGCAAATATCATCATGACCTCATTACCTTCAGCATGGTTTATGCTTATTCGGAACAATTCATTTTACCGCTTTCACATGATGAAGTTGTTCATGGCAAAAAATCTTTGGTTGACAAGATGCCCGGCGACTATTGGCAAAAATTTGCCAACTATCGCTTACTTATGGGGCTTCAATTCACTCATCCAGGCAAAAAACTGCTTTTCATGGGTGGTGAATTCGCCCAGATGCATGAGTGGAGAGACAAAGCAGAACTGGATTGGCATTTGTTGGAATATCCAATGCATAGCGCCGCCAATCGCTTCGTCAGAGATTTGATAAAGGTGTATAACCACCACTCATGTCTTTATGAACTTGATCATCACCCTGAAGGATTCCGCTGGATTGATCAAAGCAATTATGACCAATCAATCTTTTCTTTCCTAAGGTTCGGCAAAGATAAATCGGATTTCTCAGTCGTTATCATCAACATGACTCCAAATCCATATTCTGACTACAAGATTGGCGTACCGGAAAAAGGAAAATACGAAGAAATTCTTAATTCCGACAAAGAGATTTATGGTGGTTCCAATATTTATAATGGAGCGATTCTTGAAACAAGTGATGCCTTCAGTCACGGATTCCAACAATCGATTTCCATCAACATTTCACCTCTTGCCATCTCAATAATCAAATATCAGAATCGGTGATATTTATATGAAAAAAATGATAGCCATGATTCTTGTTGGCGGCAGAGGTACCAGATTAGGCGATATTACCAAAACGATAGCTAAACCAGCTGTTTCTTTTGGGGCGAAATATCGCCTTATTGATTTTACTTTGAGCAATCTCTCCAATAGCAACATCTCGACAGTTGGTATCGTCACGCAATACGAACCCTTCGAATTGATGAATTATATTGGTTCCGGTGCGTCTTGGGACCTTGACTATATCGATGGCGGAGTCAGGTTTTTGACTCCTTACTCCCAAGCGGAAGACGTCTTATGGCAAAAAGGTACCGCCCACGCCATCAAACAGTATTTTCGCTTCATCAAGGACCATCAGCCTGAATACGTTTTGATTCTGTCGGGAGATCATATCTATAAAATGGATTACAACCAGATGCTCTTGACCCATGTAACCAATAACGCGGACGTGACAATAGCCGCGACAAAAGTCCCATTTAAAGAAACCTCACGCTTTGGCATTCTAGAATGTGACGGCAAAGGAAAAGTCGTCGGTTTTCAAGAAAAACCGCTCAACTCCAGTTCCAATCTCGCATCAATGGGAATTTACATTTTCTCATTATCCGTCCTGGAAGATTTGTTTTTCAATTCATCCGAAACTGATTTGATTGATTTTGGCAAAGATATTCTCCCTCATTGCTTGAAGAAAGAACGCAACATTCATATTCATCAATTTGAAGATTATTGGCGTGACGTCGGTACTATTGAATCGCTTTATGAGGCGAATATGGATTTGTTGGAAGATTCGCATTTTTTAGGTTTGAATTCTTCGAAACAGATGCCGGTTTTTTCTAAATCCCTTAATTTACCGCCACATATGATTTTAAATAGCGGTCAAGTAAAATCTTCGGTCATAGCTGATGGCTGTTTGATCGAAGGAAATATTATTCATAGCACCATAGCATATCGGGTCAACGTCCAAAGTTCAAGTATAATTGAAGACAGTGTGGTTTTGCCCGACGTCAAGATCGGTAAAAATGTTTATATTAAAAAAGCTGTAATAAATCAAGGTGTAATTGTACCGAACAACTATTATTTCAAAGGTTTAGAAGTGACTCTTCTTACACAAGAAAACCTACTGGAAGTAGGTGAAATCAAATGAATGACATCTTTGTCGTTGTTGATGCGTCATCAAGAGGAAACTTTGAAAAACTGACTCGTCACCGCGTTCCGGGAGCGATTCCTTTTGGCGGCAAGTACCGTCTCATCGATTTTACGCTTTCGAATTGTAAAAATTCGGGCATTAATAATGTCGCGATTTTTCCTTATGGAAATTACCGTTCGCTGTCCGACCATATCGGTAGCGGCGATCGTTGGGATTTAAGTCGCAGACATGATGGTATCTTTATCTTACCTCCCAAAAATTTATCGCTCACAATCGAGAATGAAATAAGCTTTCAAAGAATGTATGAACATCTGGAATACTTTTATCGTAGCAATCAAGAATATGCGATCATTACACCAGCCAACATGGTATGGAATATCAATTATTATGATTTTTTGCAGGAACATCTAAGTAAAGAAGCAGACATCTCCGAAATCTTGTCTGATGTAAGGAAAGTCTTAAAAACCTATATCATATCTAAAAAGCTGCTTTTAGAATATATCGAAAACTATGACCAGATTGCTTTCAGAAACCTTTCTGATGTCTTCGATTATGCTCCGGCAATAAAAAAACATACGATCGTCATCAATACATTTTCTTACAATATCACTTCGGCCAAAGAATTGTATGAAGCGAACATGCAGATACTATTGCCGGAAATAAGAAACCAACTTTTTCCGGAAAATCGACCGATTTACTCTAAAGAAACCATGTCGGCACCATCGAGATATGGCGATTTTGCAATTGTTAAAAACTCAATAATCGCTTCTGGCGCCATGATTGAAGGCGAAGTAATAAACTCTATCATCGGTCGTAAAGTTAAAGTCGCATATGGTGCTAAAATCAAGGATTCGATTATTATGAATCAATCGATTATCGAAAGCGACGCTTTAGTTGAATTTTCCATATTTGATAAAGAGACTAAAGTGTTAAAGGGATCGGTTGTCACGGGCGAAGAAGATGAGATTTTTGTTTCCGAAAAGAAGCAGATCGTCACGACTCACCAGAAATTGGCCATCTTGCAAGTTTCAAGCGAATGTTTCCCATATATCAAAACTGGCGGACTGGCTGATGTAGTCGGTTCGTTAGCGGAAGAATTTTCTGACTTGGGTAAAAAATCACAAGTAATTTTACCGTTATACCCGCAGATAAAGGAAAAATATAATCTCTTATTGGAACTGAAAGTATCAAATTCCATCAATTATGGCAAAAAGAACTATAAAGTCAATTTGCACACATTGGTGAACACAAACACTGTCTATTATTTTATTGAATCATATGATTTCTTTGATCGAGAAAAAATATATGGTTATGAAGATGACGGCGATCGTTTTGCCTTCTTCAATCTTGCGGTAATCCACTTTTTAGATGCTATTGAAGAATTTCCGGACATCCTTCATCTTCATGACTGGCATACCGGATTATTGCCGCTGTTACTGAAAAACTCTAATATTCCGGTGAAAACCTTGATGACAATTCACAATATTGAATATCAAGGCATTCATGACCGTGATATTCTGACAAAATTAAACATCGAAAATTCATTGCAGTTCACCAGACTTAATAAAATCAACTTTTTGGAGATTGGTTTGACCTATGCCACAAAAATCTCCACTGTCTCCGAGACCTATAAAGATGAACTGCGTTATGACTACT
>JAQVFZ010000095.1 GCA_028697025.1 Candidatus Izemoplasmatales bacterium
ATCCGGGACGTTAGTTGGAAAAGCAATTGCCTCTAACGGTTTTGATGCATACTCCATGACAACTCACAAGATTGAAAATGGAAATTTAACGAATAAGGTTACCGACCTTATTTCTTTTACTTCACAAAATATCGAAAATGAGAAAAATAATGATTCCAAACTCGTCTCAATTAATAATGTCAGTGATAATGTCATAGATTCATCACCTTCTACCGACGAGGAAATTCTTCAGGAATTGTCTCGGTATAAAGACTTGGAGAACACCTATCTAATGCAACCAGGCTGGACATCAATAACATTTGACCAATATGACCTCCTACCATTGAATAGTCCCAAACCCTTACCATCACAATATCGAAAAGAGTTCTGGAGCCATTTTGATGGAAATCAAAAGGTGACCGAGCAGGTGGATTATCTTATTTCTTCCGAAACCGGTAAGGTCCCATTAGGGGTATTTGTGAATGGCGAATTAACCTCCCTGTGGAATGATGGTCAAAAAGTAAAAAAGGATCCTTATACACCGGCTTACGATTTGTACCTTGTGAGCAGCATTCAGACTCTTGTTGAAAGTAACTCCCCACTTGAATTATCCTTCAAACAGGAAATATTGGCTAATCAATCCGTATCCTTGATTGAACTCCGCACTCAGTTTTCCACAACAGACAAACAATGGATCAATATTCAATTGGACAAGCCGGTATGGGGGCAATACGAGAAGTTCACTTTTAACTCTCAAACAGGATTATTGTTGAAATATGAACATTATTATGTTCTGGATGATATGTCTTTGGTTCTTTCATCAGTAACAGATAATTTCGAATACAGCGTAGCATCTGAAGCGCCATCTGATGTCACTAATCTAATTGCAACTGGAGGAAAATAACATGAAAAACAAGATATTTCACGCCCTTATGGTTGCAATGGGTATCTGCTTTTTGCTTACTGGAACTGTTTTCGCTGCAACGTATACGCACATCGGACCAGGTAGCACTGTTGGTGGGGTAAATGTTAGCACCAGTTCTTATATCACAACCAGCTCCTACAGTTTTCTCACTCAAGGGAACAGTACAGCTTGGTCTTCGATCAGCCGGATTGGTGGGAATACATTTGCTTCTCGTGAATGGTGTGGTGGTTCTATTAGAAATTCTGCGAATCATGGAGGGTGGGTGGGTTATAACGTCTCTTCAAAAACGATAAATGGCGGTTTGGTCTGGGGGGCTCGATGTACGGATCAATCTGGTAGTACTGCTGCTCAGCATGATTTTTCAAACGCTGGCGAAACGTGGCAGCCATATTTTTACTCACCGTTAGATCCAAGACCATGACAAATAAAAACCGAAATCGAAACAATCAACCTAAGGAGAAAAGAATGAAAACTCACAAATTGCAACCAATTCTTACTTTGACTATTTTGGCAGTTTTGGTTCTTACCCTATTGCCAACGAACTCTGTATTTGCTGCTACTTGTACTGGTTCAGGATGTAATGGGATAGACCCCCAAGGTACAACTTGTTGGAACGATGCAACTATTGCAAATTGGGCTTGGGGGTCTGATGGTACGATGAAAAACAGAAATATGTACTCACCAGGCTGCGTTTCCAATTGGTCATACACCCTATATCCAACTGCAACATATCTCGCTGCTGAAACTGTAGGTGTTTTTAGATATGAGGCTCCTAGAACATATACCTACGTTTGGAACAGTATGTGGGATGGGAGTGGATTAGTGTGCACGCGCGGATATAAAGGTTCCTCCCAAGGAAACTACGATATCTATTCCAACAGCGTGTGCGCATAAATAATTAACCTAAATATGAAAAAAAGGAGATTTACGATGAAAAAGCATTTTCTTTTTTTGGGAATTGTAATTTTCGCAACAGCATTGAGTTTTGCTCTGTTCAATTCTCTGACGAAAGCACAAGCAAACTCCAGTGTTCTGTCCGCCAATAATAATATAGCCTTACAGAAGGTCGAAATCCATCAGAATGACATTCAAGCTGAACTCTGCATTTTCTTGCCATCACTCGAACAGTGGGGCCCTTACGCTACCCTAATTGTAGATGGAAAGGTCATTTCAAACAGCGAGGTGGCATTGATTAACGCCAAAGATCCGAATACGGCGAAATCTCAAACCAGATGTTATCAATTTACATTCCCTGTCACTGTGACAGAAAAGATGTCCAAAACAGCGGTATTAAAGCTGGAAAAACTCACAGCGGATTATCAAGGTGGCTTGTTGACAGAGACTGGTTTAGTGGCGATTAAAAAGCGACTTCAAGAAACTCAACCCCAAATTGATTTTACTGTCGTCATCGAAAAAGGTAAGGGCGGGGGTGGTGCCTATATTCAAATTCTCGCTAAACCAGACGGTATGAGTGATGACCAGGCATTCCAATTGATCCAACAAGCAACGATCGAAGAAGTGCCTGAAACTTGGCAAGAAGTAGTAAATTTGCAATAACAAAAGATAAAAAGACTATCCGGTGGAGACTTGTTTCTACCTCTATCGGATAGTCTTCTTTATTTTCCACCAATTATAAAAAAGAAAAGGTTATGATGACCAAACCAAGGATTCTTTACAAGCGAATATTACTTTGTGTTTTCGTTGTTTTCCTATTGACTGGCTGTGTTTCAGAACAACAATCAACCAAAGAACCCACGACCCAGATATTTTTTTCCACAGCGATCAGAGCCACTCACCCTTATACAACTGCCACAGTTTTATCTCCTGCTCAGACATTGGTTCCAGTAATGACATCCACATCATCGCTAGATAAAGCCTTTTTTGTTAGTGAAAATTATCCAGATAATTCAATTTTGAAACCTGGCGAGGCATTTACAAAGACCTGGGAGATAAAAAATACTGGCGCTTCTCCATGGACCACGAATTATCATCTGGTGTTAATTGCTTCTCCAGAGGGAAATACGCTAGGATCTGTTCCCCAGATTAGTTTCTCACAACAAACTTCACCAGGAGAGACAATGTTACTCTCTGTTCCCTTGACCGCACCTCAATCCGAGGGGATTTATAGTGTGTACTGGGCGATAATAAATGAAGCCGGGGAAATAATCCCTGTAGATGGTAGTAATTTATGGGTAAAAATCCATGTCAGTAAATCTGGCCAAACTTCTTCATCAGTTTCTGGCGGGGAGATATCTGCTAATGGTATCACCATTACAATAACAAATATCTCTTCTGATGAGCAAACCACCACAATAAATCTATGCTTATCGGTATCATTGCATACATACTCATTGGATCAAAGTCCGAAATTATTGATTAATCAAGTTCAGGTACCTTTTGTATCTGGGGGCAGTGATTTTTCAAGCGGAGAAGGATGTATGGTAGTTACCTACCAGGCAGGCGCAAACGACATTGAGAAATCTAGCGATGTGAAGTTGATTATGGATGGCAGCCTTCGAATGTCTCCTCCACCTGGTGATCCGAATGTGGCTTGTCAGACTGCCCGTCAAAATCTGATCATCGAATACCCAGGTATCAATTTTCAATGTAATTTCAGCATGGCAGGTTATTATACTGATCTAGAATTGCCTAGTGGAATGACACAGACACTGGCAAACTCTATAATAATCGACACAATTGAGGGGGCGATTTATGGGCCATGGACGATAAAAATCAAATGAGTGCTGCATTGAAAAAAACTTTATACATCAGTAAAATACTAAATGGATTGTTGATCGTCTGCTTTGTTGTCACTGGGTGTAATTTTCAATGGGTAAAAGATCTTTCTGTTGAAAGGACTTCAACATCCGTTAATAATGCCAATGTAGATCTAGAAATCACCTGGGCTTACCGCGATGAAGGACGTCTGGGAATAGAGATCCTTGTGAAAAACTATCCACTTGCCCAGGAAGCCACTCTACAATGCCCAATTACGCGTATTGATCTAGAGAACGGTGGGAAAAGCTATCTACTCTACAAGAATCCTGATCAGATCTCCCTGAATGAGTTTTATAAAATCAAAAGCCATAACAATTGGCATTGCGCAATTAAACGACATCAGGGTGGATTTGCCGATTACCTATTTAGCTTGACTCATTTCAATGAAGATCGTTCTTTGCCGGATGGTACTAATTATTTTCAAAATGACCCCTTACCAGAATTATTCGATTCATCCGTTATCCTTATTGAATTGGGTCAGGTAAACGCATTATTCGGACCACAATCAATGGCTACCTTACCCTTTCTGGGTTCTTTTACACTCGATGTAAAATACTCTGAAATAAAAGAAAAACTAACGTGGCAAAATTCACAAAAATTTATCGGGGATAGCATTGTCATCCAGGTAAATCGAGTAGCCTTGAATCCATCAGTGACCTGGTTGAACGCTTGTATCATGATACCCGATAATCACAATTGGATTCCTAAAGCAAAACTAGAATCAAATGGATATTTAGCCTATTCTACAGATTACCTGCTCATATATCCCGTATACCCTTCCACATCTTTCGTGAGTGATCAGAGGTGTTTTATTTTTACCATCCCTTATAGTTATTCTATAGGTTCTCCACTATCAGATTTCCACATAGGAATTAATCAAGTGATTATTGATAACACTAATCCTGGACAGGTGGAGATGAAAGATTGCGA
>JAQVFZ010000096.1 GCA_028697025.1 Candidatus Izemoplasmatales bacterium
CTTCGCTTTTTTCTAAGGTCTCTATCTTAGCCATGAATTGTGCTTGTGTCTCGGGATTAATTTTGATTTCTTCAAGAACTCTTTCGTCTTTTTCAAAAATTTTTATGGCGTACCAACGTAATTTTTCTTTGGCAACCAAATCTTTGATGGATGAAGAAATCTCGGTAATTATCGTTTCAATCGCTTCGGAATACCAAAGAATCGGACGGTATCCATAACCTGATTTTACTAGATCTAATGCAGCATTAATCAAATCGTCATTGCCTTGACTTTTCAAGGCGGTTATTTCAATGACAGGCAAGTTGAACATTTTACCGATTAAATCGGATTTGATTACATCCTTGTTTTTTGCGATTACATCCATCATGTTGATGGCAATGACGATAGGAACTCCGGTCTCAATCAATTGAGTGGTCAGATATAGATTTCTTTCGAGATTGGAGCCATCGATGATATTGATGATTACATCAGGTTTTTCTTTGAGGATGTAGTCTCGGGAAATCACCTCTTCCAATGAATAGGGTGAAAGCGAATAGATTCCCGGCAAATCAATGATGGTAATATCTTTATTTGTTCTTAAATAACCCTCTTTCTTTTCAACCGTTACACCCGGCCAATTGCCAATGTGTTGGTTATTGCCGGTCAAACTGTTGAAAAGTGTGGTTTTTCCACTATTTGGGTTTCCAACTAATGCAATTTTTAGTTTCATCTTGGTAATCCTTTCATGAGTTAGCAATGTCTAACCACAAACGCAAATATATTGCCAAAGAATTAATCTTCGGCAATCGTTTGAATAATTATATTCTGGGCATCGGCTTTTCTTAGAGTCATTTCGGTGTTTTTTACTCTTATTTCCATCGGATCACCCAGAGGTGCGAATTTATGGACAAAGATGATAGTTCCGGGTATGAGTCCCATATCCATCAGTCTTCTTTTTATCGGTTTTTCACCATTAATCTTGACAATCTGACAATTTGAGCCGATTGTAGCTTTATCGAGTGTGTTCATCATCCTTTATCCAGCTTTATGGCTATTCCTTTCTCAATTTGTCGATTCGGCAGATAAAGTTAGCATATACTAACTGTGATAATTATAGAATATTTCAGAGCTAAAAGTCAAGCATTGTTACAAAAAAGTTAATCACTTATGATATAATATCTTTTAAGGAAGTGATAGCCATGAGAATCTATGAATCCGGCGAGAATTATCTCGAAGCGATCCTGATAATCAGACAAAGACAAGACCATGTACGTTCCATTGACATCGCCAAGGAGATGAACTTTTCCAAAGCCAGCGTTTCTCGTGCCGTCAACAAACTGAAGGATGACGGTTTTTTGACGATTGAAAAAGATGGATTGTTGGTACTCACGACCAAGGGGTTGGATTTAGCAACCTTAATTTATGACAGGCATCGTTTTTTCACCGATTTCTTGATCTTTTTGGGTGTTGATGAAAACATAGCCGCCCAGGACGCCTGCAAAATCGAACATGTTTTAAGCCCGGAAAGTTATCAAGCAATGAAAAATTATCTTACAAAAGCCAAAAATAAAGATATTTAAAAAGAACTGACTAAAATCAGTTCTTTTTTTGAATTAAATTATATCGCATGTATGTTCTTTTGAAGTATCGATTATCACTGGGATGACAATTGGTTTTCTTTTTGTGGAATTATAAAGATATCTTTGGATTTGATAGCGAAGATTGTCCTTGTACTTTTGCCAATCAATCATTTTTTGAGCGAATTGACGATTGGTTTCCATTTGATAGATGATCTCGATTTCTTTAACGATATCTTCATTCTCTTTCATATACATGAAACCGCGGGAAACGATTTCCGGAGTGTTGAGCATGGTTTTTTCTTTGGCGTTGATATTGGCAATAACCAATAAAAAGCCGTCTTCAGCTAATAGTTCTCTTTCTTTTAGAACTTGATCGTTAAGGTCGGTTTCATAATTGCCGTCAACCATCAGTGTTCCGTTTTCCACCATGTCATGATAACGATCCTTAACTCCGTTGGTAAAGGAAATCACTTCGCCGTTATCAAGCAAAAAGACTTCATTTTCTTGATAACCGTATTCTTTGGCAATATTTGCCTGAGCCAACAGCAAACGGTACTCACCATTGATGGGAATGATATATTTTGGTTTCAGGAGTGTGTACATGAATTTGATGTCTTCAGCTGAAGCATGAAAACGAGAAAAGTAGTCTTTACTGACCTTAATCATTTCTAAATCGATTTTCGCCAATATGTCATATGTTTTGGCTGCGATTTTTTCAGTGCCTATCAGCGGTGGGCATAATAATAAAACTGTATCGGTTTGGACTAGTTTGACCAATCTATCGAAACCCTTGGCCATTCTTTGAAGCATGAAGAATGGCTCATGACGTTCACCGGTGACCAAAAATACAACGTCATCAATTTCATTGTCATTTTCACTGTCAAGATACTTCAAGTTGACTAAACGGTCTTCAGGAACTTTGATGTAGCCCATCATTTCAGCGATAAACAATAGTCTTTGGGCTTTACGCCCGATGATGGCGATTCTCTTGTTGACCCTGATCGCCTCGTTGATAATCATTTGAATATTGGATAGTTCGGTGGAATACATGGCTACGATAATGCGTTTTTTAGCTTTATTGAAATTGTGTCTGATTAACTTCTTTAAATAATCGTCTCCGGAGGATTTACCTTGATTTAAAGCGCCTTGGGATTCGTTAAGAAAAGCTAAGACGCCGTAATCTGCGATTTTAGCGATTTTTTGAAAGTCCGTGCGATAAAATTCAGGTACATCCTGATTAAAATTATAATCGGTTGTATAAACAATCGCTCCGTCTTTGGTATAGATGACAATTCCGGCACTTAAAGGCACTGAATGTGTCGTCGCAAAAAATTCGATATAGAAATCCTCAAATTTAATGATTTTCTTATATTCGACTACGTTAAGTTGATAGATCTCCGGATTAATTTTGTTTTCACGCAAAAAATCTCTGACGATGGCAATGGTATAGTCAGTTCCATAAACCGGTTTATTTAATTGCGATAATACCATCGGCAGAGCGCCGATGTTCTTATCATGGGCATGGGATAAAAAGATCCCTTCCACATCGTCTTTTCTGCTTACAAGATAGGAAACGTCCGGCACTAAGGCGTCAACCCCCAAAAGGTCATTGGATGGGTGTTGCAGTCCGGCATCAAGAATGATGATTTTCTTGTTTATTTCCAAACAATATAAATTTTTTCCGTTATCTCCGAGCCCGCCAAGGGCATAAAATTTGATTTGATTCATTTGATCCGCTCATTTCTTAAAAATATCATTTCTATTATATCTTATTTTCGCTAATTCTTAAAGGCATATGGAATTTATTTTATCAAAAGACAAACAGCTTCTTTTATGATAAAATTAATATTGGTGATACTAATGATCAATTACCCTAACAAAAAGAAAACAAGTAACGTTAAACTCACATCCTCTGCCAATCGCGGGATGAATTTCGAATTGATGATCAATCAAACGAATGAATTTTACCTTGACAACGATATCGCGATTATATACAAGAAACCCATACCGATTCAAATCGTCTCAGTTGATTATCGCGTCAGGAGTGCAGCTAGAATTACAGAAGCTTATTATAAGTTACCCTCGACAACCGATTATAACGGCATTTATCAAGGGCGCTATATTGATTTTGAAGCCAAGGAAACCAAATCAAAAACGTCATTCCCAATCAAGAATATCCATGAACATCAAGTAACGCATCTAAAAAGAGTCAAAGAACATGGGGCTATCAGCTTCATAATCGTCTATTTCGCAGTATTGGGCCGAATTTTCCTATTGGATTCAACTTATGTAAACGAATTTTATCAAAGGTCAAAGGGAGATAAAAAATCCATCTCCTTAGCTGAGTTCGAAAAGTTCGGCCATGAAATCAAAGAGGGTTACCGTAAACCGGTGGACTATCTCCAAGTAATCGATGAATATTATTTAAAGGCTCCCCAATAATGAGGAGCCTTGTTTTTTAGATAGTTTCAAGATAATTCAAAATTGAATTCCAGTCTTTTTTGATGATTCTGATGTAAGTCTGAGCTTGCGTCATTGGTGAAATCGTCGATTTTAGTTTTCCCTCGATGACAGTGTAGTCAAAACTTGCTTTAATTTCCGGAAGCACTTCTTCAGAAATCATCGGCAAAGCAGCTTGTTTAAGCAAAGATGAAAATGAATAAACTGTTTCAAGATAGTCTTTGCTATCTTTCTTTTGTGAATAGACAAGTTTAACGTCCAAAGAATTTTCATTTTTCAGTAAAACAAAATGGATGCTTATTTTCCTTTTACGAGAATTTTCAACTGGAAGCAAAGATAAAACGTCCATATTATGATGTGTTTTATGCTTTATCTTAATCTTTTTTTCTTTAACAAGATTTAAAAACTCGATTTTTATTCTCTTCAGAACTTCTTCCATCATCAGTTACTGTCTTTCTTGGCTGCCTTGATTAGGACTTTGACCATCTTATTGGCGAAACCGACAGGATCTTTTATTTCCAATCCTTCAATCAGCAAGGCTTGATTATAGAGAATTTCCGCATAATCAGCTATGGATTCATCATTTGTTTG